>PKCQ01000557.1 GCA_002862265.1 Planctomycetaceae bacterium
AGAAACCCCTCTATTTTCACCGTCTAGCTGAAGGGGCTGATGGTTCTCCGAATAGGTTGCCGAAGGAGTGGCATAGACGCAATCTTCACCATTCCTTAACATAGATTCGCCATTTCTTAACATTCGGCCTTACTGGCAGTTTTGGTGTCACCATCGTTTCAATCGAAGGAGGTAGCCATGGATCTGGCATTCACCGCATCAATACTAGCCTTCTGTGCGGCAGTTGCGTTCCGCCTCTGCCAGCAGTATAGCCTTCACCACCCGTGGCTCGCCCAAATAGGGGCTGTTTGCTGCCTAATTGCTGCAACGCACCTCAGTTGGACCTCGACTTACAATCTTAAGTTGGCTGAGATCTTGCCGCACGGTTCCGCCCTGTTCCTTTCCAATGCGTCCTTGCTGTTGGTAGTTGTTGCCGCGGGTCTCATTTTTGGAGATCCGCGCATCAGTACTTCCCGCAAGCAGGCCGTGACGATCATCTTCACGCTTACTGCGTTTGTCGGTATCGGTTCAGTGCTTTTCAGACCACTGATTCAGCCATTGCGGCTTGCTGCCGATGACGACTGGAAAGAAGACGTTTGTTTACAGACACATGAAGCATCTTGCGCTCCAGCTGCGGCGGCAACGCTATTGGGCAAATACGGGGTCAACACAACAGAACAAGAGATGGCCATTCATTGCCTGACAAGTGGCAATGGTACACTTTCGCTTGCCGCCTTCCGAGGCATCCATGTTGGCGCGCGTCGTACGGGACTTAGCGCACGTGCCTTCGTTCGCGAACCCTCCACTAAGTCCATCGACGAGCACTTGCCTCTGTTTGCACTGGTGAATTTTGGAATTCAACTGAGTGCATCTCGAGCAGCGTCATCTGGCCCCGCTGCCTATGGTGGAAACGCCAGCGAGAGTTCACCAAGAAAATCGAAAGAGGGCCGTCATGCCGTGGTCTTGCTCGAGCGTCTCAAAGACGGGCAGTACTTAGTCGCCGACCCAGCCGTCGGCAAAGTCCGCTGGACGGAAGAGTACTTCCGCCACATCTGGGTTGGCGAAGGCATCTACTTAGTGTCCAAGTAAGACTTATCGATTCTTGAGTTTCTCGCTTGATGCCTCGCCCTCAAGCGGAACCCTCTGTCGATTGGCCGACGCAAAAAGACACTCATTCTCATTGAGTGCCAGTTGGCTATAGTGGAAGTACCGAACCCAGTGAAATCGACCACAGCTTTCACTGTCTCGATTACTCATCCACCAAGCGGCCCACGAGGAAAACAATGGCGAACCGGACTAGCCGTAGCCGCTTTGAACAATACCGAGAAGAAATCGAAGCTCGACGCGAAAAGGAAAAAAGCAAATCGAAGGAGTCGGAGGACAAAGAAAACCGGTCTGATAATCCTCATGCTCGAACACGTTCTTCGGACCGCCAACGCACCTTCTGGACACTGCTCAAGCAATTCTGGCGGCTGCTTGACGGACACCGCCCAAAAGTCTTTTTTGCATTGGGCACCCTTACTGTATCCACCCTCCTAGGCCTGATTCCACCAGCCGGTACAAAGCTGGCCATCGACTATGTATTGACCGAGCCGCCGAAGCAAATCCCGGCTTGGCTGTCCCAGTTCACTTCTGGCTACTCGCGAATGGGCCTGTTGTGGCTGATCGCTGGGGGTGTGACAATCGTAACGCTTCTTCGCACCGGCGTACATCTTTGGGGCCGTTGGTACGCGACTAAAGCTGTCAACATGGTGCAAGCCAACATCCGGCGGCGCACCTACGAGCACGCCATGCAGCTGCCACTGCACCGTGTGCAAGACCTCAAGTCAGGCGGTGCCACGAGCCTGATTCGTGAAGACGCCGGTGGCATCGCCGACTTAATCTTCAACATGTTTTACAACCCATGGCAGGCCCTCATTCAACTTATTGGCAGTTTATGCATCTTGGTGCTCGTGGACTGGCGTTTGATGGTTGGCGGCTTGTGTCTACTGCCTGCAGTTTGGATCACCCACCGCACCTGGATTTACCGAGTCCGGCCGCTGTACAAAGATATTCGCCTACGACGAACAGCTATCGACGCTGCCACGACCGAAACCTTCGGAGGCATTCGCATCGTGCGGACCTTCGCTCGTAGCAAAACCGAAGCGAATCGATTCAGCCGCAACACGCACTTGCTAGCCCGTCAACAACTTATGGTTTGGTGGGCGACACGCATCATCGAAGTCATTTGGGATGTGCTGATTCCCGTGGCTTCCACTCTCCTTCTGATCTACGGCGGCTGGCAGATTCTGCAGGCTCAAATGACACTGGGCGATCTTATGATGTTCTTGATCTACTTGACGATGTTGCTCGGCCCTATCGCCTCGATCGCCTCCTCGGCCATGGCTTTTCAAAATGATTTAGCCGGGCTCGATCGCGTCTTGGATCTCATGCTCGAAGAAACAGAAACGATGCAAGAATCTGATGCTTCTGGAATCGATGCCTCAGAAGTCGCTGGCCACGTCCGCTTTGATCGCGTTTGCTTTTCTTATCCTGGGGCAGAAGACAACGTGCTCGACGATATCAGCTTTGAAGCAAAAGCGGGCATGACCGTCGCGCTCGTCGGACGCAGTGGTGCAGGCAAGACCACGCTGTGCAATCTTGTTGCGAGATTCTACGAACCGGGAAATGGTCGAATTGAACTCGATGACCGACCATTCTCTGACATCAAACTCGAGTCCTACCGCCGCTTACTCGGCGTCGTCGAGCAGGACGTCTTCCTATTCGATGGAACGGTGCGGGACAACATAGCCTATGGACGGCGGCATGCAACGGACGAGGAGGTAAACGCAGCCGCAGCGGCTGCAGCGGCCTTGGAGTTCATCCAGCAGCTACCTCAAGGAATGGACACTGTCATTGGCGAGCGCGGGGTGAAACTCAGCGGCGGCCAGCGTCAGCGGCTGGCTATCGCGCGAGCAATACTGGCCGATCCGCGCATTTTGATTCTGGACGAGGCCACCAGCAACTTGGACAGTGAAAGCGAGCGTCTGATTCAAACGAGCTTGAAGCAACTACTGCAAGGCCGAACAGCTTTTGTGATCGCACATCGTCTCAGCACCATCGCTCATGCAGACTTGATCCTGGTTCTCGATCAGGGCAGAATCGCCGAGCGAGGATCGCACCAAGAGCTGATCGAACAAGGTGGTATCTACCAGAGAATGATTGTTCTCCAAACGGAAGACTTTGGCGCACCTCAAACTTCCTAAGGTGGAGTGCAAGTTTTAGCCGCTCAAATGCTCGCATTTGTTTGAATCCAGCTAAAGCCATTGGCCCAACATGACGTCCTTACCGTTGTACTCCGCCGATTGTTGGCACGAGCTCGTTCCCGAGGAGAAACACCAGGGTCAACCAAGCAGTCAAGACGACGCGTGGCTGCTTCAATCTACGTTCCAAGCCCTGCAAGAACCGGAGAAAGGGATACAAAATCGTTCCCACGACCGCAGCCGTACCAAGGTCGAATTGAACGAGTCCGGTGAACGGCTCCGAGAGACTTACAAGCGTCAGCAACATGCCGACAAGGCCCAAAATCGCTGACACAGGAATCGCCAGCCACCAGCGACTTGGCCAGCCGACTCCAGCCTGAGCACCGCACAACGCACCAACCGTTCCCCAGCCCATCAACACTCCGGTGCTTGGCAGTCTGCCGCCAGCTGTTGCAATGAAGACTACCAAGCAGGTCAGTCCAGACCAAAACAAGGCGTCTTTGAGCTGCCCCGCGATCAATCCAATAATTCCTCCCAACACAAGCACTAGCACCATGTATACTATGGCTTGCTGTACGGTTGCTTCGCCCCAGGTCCGCGCGTAGGCAAGAATGGCTGCGACGACGGTAGTCAGCCAGAAATCATCTAGAATCGAGAGCTGTTTCTTTTTTATTCCGCATGAAGCAAACTCAATTTTATCTGCATCTTGCATACGTTACCTCCACTTGTGGATCGAGAAAAGACTCGGAGGTTTTAAAGCTGAGAAGCGTAAACATAAGAAGCTGCGATGGCCTATCATGCTCAGTCAATATACGCCACCTACACTACTTGAGTTCACTTGACCATGTCCAAGGCGGAAGACGAAAAGAGGCGCGCCAAACTGCGAGAAGTGCTATCCATCGCGGCTTTGAAGCAGGAATTTGATCGCGACGAGATCGTTTCCCTTTGCAACGAATCGCGAAGTGCCTTCGTTGGAAATGTACTCAAACAACTCGTTTCCGATGCAATCATCAGCTACATATCCGACGACAACTACGGGACGACACGTTACACTTGGATCGTCAACCGCACCAAGTTTGACTCGGACGGCTGGATTCACCGGCAGATCCACTCGGGCAATCAAGTTCAACGTGCGCCGAAGGAAGAGCGTCCCCGCGAACGTCTTTTACAGCTCGGCGCTGAGCGACTCAAGACCACTGAACTCCTAGCCATTTTGATTCGCTCAGGCTTGCGTGGCGAGTCAGCTGTGCAAAGCGGCCAGCGCGTGGCCTCTCACTTCGAAGAAAACCTCGAACGCATTGCGGAGTATTCACCCTCGGAGCTCAAGGCAATCAGCAAAGCAGTTTCAGAGGTCGCGTACTGCCAAATCATGGCAGGAATAGAACTGGGTCGCCGCGTCGCCGAAGCTCGCCTCGCTCATTCGCCAAAGCTGAAGATCAACAGCACCCAGGCAGCCATCAACTACTGCTCGCAGCACTTCGCTCGCTTGGCCCAGGATGCTCGGCAAGAAGAATTCCATATCGTCACGCTGGACACAAAGTTACAACCAATTCAGAGTCATCAAATCACAATCGGCACGCTTGACGCCAGTTTGGTGCATCCCCGTGAAGTGTTCAAAGCTGCGATTCGCGACTCCGCTTCGTCCATCCTCCTGGTGCACAATCATCCGTCTGGTGATCCCACTCCCAGCCGGCAAGATCACGAAGTCACCGACCGCCTCAAGCGTGCTGGCGAGCTGATCGGCATCCAAGTCATCGACCACATCATCGTCGCTCGCGAGGAATGCGTCAGCCTTGCCGAATGGGACTGAGTAGTCTTGCGGAATCGGACTAAAGCAAGCGTCTCGTTTCAATATCGGAGCAATCTTTGGCTTACAAAGACACCCACTAATTGCGGAGTGTCGAGCTGTAAACTCGGGGAAGTTCTGCCGCCGGCCGACACCGAGCATAGCGGCACAGCACCGTTCGGCAGAGTGGCTAACGCGCACAGGCACTCGCCGAATGCAAGACGGCGTTTGCGGGTGGTTGTTCTCGATGTACCGTCAAGAAACCGTGCAAGCCAGTTGCTATAATGGGATCCCCCCAGTTTCAAGCAGGCTTTCCGCACTCACCTAAGCCATCGACTTCTAGTAACGAAAATACGACTTCCGATGAACCGCCCGATTCTTGCTTTGTTGCTTGGAGCTTCGTTGTGCACCGCGCCCACCTTCGCAGACGATTCGATCTCCTTCAATCGCGATGTGCGTCCAATTCTTTCCACGCATTGCTTGTCCTGTCACGGACAAGATGAAAAACAGCGCCAAGCAGATTTGAGGTTGGACACCGTCGAAGGCGTTATGACGGATCTCGGCGGTTCACAAGCTATCGTTCCTGGCAACGTAGAATCCAGCGAGCTGTGGAAACGTATCATCTCGAAAGATGATGACATCATGCCGCCAGAAGATTTCCATAAGCCACTGGAACCCGAACAAAAAGAAGTCCTACGAGCCTGGATTGAATCTGGAGCCGAGTACGAAAAGCATTGGTCCTTCATCTCCCCGCGCAAACCGGCCGTTCCTGAGCCCAAGACAACCAATCCTATCGACGCTTTTCTAAAAGTCGCGATGGCCAAAGAGGAACTGAAGCCCAACTCACTAGCCGACAAAGCCACGCTGATTCGGCGGCTGACTTTAGATTTAACGGGCTTACCACCGACTCCAGATGAAGTCGCCGCTTTTCTTGCTAACGACTCCGAGAGCGCCTATGAAGAATTGATCGAAGACTTGCAATCGCGAGTGACCTATGGGGAACACATGGCCCGCTATTGGCTCGACCTCGCACGCTACGCGGACACACACGGCTTGCACTTAGACAATGAACGCACCATGTGGCCGTACCGTGACTGGGTGGTACGTGCGATGAATGAAAACCTTTCGTTCGACGAGTTCACGCGTTGGCAACTCGCGGGCGACCTCTTACCAGAGCCAACACAAGATCAACTCATTGCGTCGGGCTTCAACCGCTGCAATGTGACGACCAGTGAAGGCGGCAGTATCAACGACGAATGGATCTTTCGTTACGCCGTGGATCGCACTTCGACCGCAGTAGAAGTCTGGATGGGGCTGACCGCAGGATGTGCCGTCTGCCATGACCACAAATTCGACCCGTTGTCGACCAAAGAGTTCTACTCGATGTACGCCTTCTTCCACAGCGCTGCCGACCCGGCCATGGATGGAAACAAGAAGGACACACCTCCTATCCTGAAACTGGTTAGCGATGAAGATACCGCTAAGGCCAACGAATTCCGCCAGCAGCTTGCCGAGATCGACAGGGAATTAGACTCTCAACTTCTTGCGTTAGAGTACAGCGACCCAGCAACGGCCGAACCGGCGATCGAGCCCCAGGAATTAGAAGAAATCTGGTTCGACGACCAGCCTCTGCCTGGTGCAGAACTGCAAGTCAGCGGTGGACCGGTAATGAAACTTGTCAAGAAGGAAGACGGCCCCGTTTTCAGCGGCGAAACGGCAATTCAGCGAAAATCCAACAATCAGATATCCCAAGACATCTTCTTCTATCGCGGCGACCAGTTCTTTCGAGTTCCTGACGGCGGTAAGTTCTTTATCTACTGCCATTTGGATCCCGATGATACGCCCGAATCCATCATGGTCCAGTTCCATACCACTGGCTGGAACAACCGCGCTGTCTGGGGCAAGCAAGAGAAGATTGGTTTTGGGCGCCCCAATACAACTGAAAAAGTATTCATGGGTGACCTGCCAGAAACGAACAAGTGGGTGCGCCTTGAAATGGATGCTGCAAAATTAGGACTGAATGCCGGGACCAAAGTCACTGGTTTCGCCTTCACACAGTTTGGCGGTACCATAGGCTGGGACCAATTTGGCGTGGAATCTCTTGTCGACAAGGCCACGGATCCTACTTGGTCCTGGAAAGCATGGACTTCGCAAGATTACTCGGCAGTCCGCAAGGCACTTTCCGACGCTTTGCGTCGTGAACTTCAAGGCAAGACGCCTGATCAGTGGTCAGATGAGGAGACTCGTCAAGTCCGCTTATTCTGGATGAAAAGCATCTATTCCGGTGCTCGCGAAGTCGTAGACGCCTCCGCAAAACGCAAGGATCCGGTCCAAAAACAGATGAAGCAACTGGAGGACAACGCTCCCTACACCTTTGTGATGGCCGACCTACCGAAGCCTCGCAATAGCTTTGTGATGATACGTGGAGCCTACGACAATCCTGGCGAGCAAGTGTATCGAAATGTTCCGAAGTTCCTTCCCGGTTTGGAGGCAAAACCTGAAAACAAGGACTACAACCGACTGGATCTAGCGAATTGGCTACTCCGCAAGGATCACCCACTCACTTCAAGGGTCGTAGTTAATCGATTTTGGCAACAGTTTTTTGGCGTGGGACTCGTGAAAACAAGTGCTGACTTTGGCACTCAAGGTGAGTTGCCAAGTCACCCGGAATTGCTCGACTGGTTGGCCGTACAGTTTATGGAAGACGGCTGGGACATGAAGCAGTTGGTCAAACGCATCGTGACGAGTCACGCGTACATGCAGAGCTCTCAAGTCACTACACAAACGCTGACTATCGACCCAGAAAACCGCTATCTGTCGCATGCACCGCGAATACGGCTAGACGCGGAAGTCTTACGCGACCAAGCCTTGTATGTGAGTGGACTGCTAGTGCCAACAATTGGTGGACCTGGAGTCAAACCCTATCAACCGCCCAACATCTGGGAGCCAGTAGGTTTCGGGAACAGCAACACGCGATACTACAAACAAGATTCGGGCGACAGCTTGTACCGCCGTAGCTTGTACACCTTCCTGAAACGCACCGCGCCGCCACCGTTCATGTCTACTTTCGACGCACCAAACCGTGAGCAAAGCTGCTCGCTTCGCGGCCGAAGCAACACTCCGATGCAAGCACTGCAATTAATGAATGACGTCCAACACGTGGAAGCTGCCCGTGCCTTTGGGCAGCGAATGCTTACCGAGGGAGGCACAACCCCCAAAAAGCGACTTAGCTGGGCGTGGCTCAGTGTAACTTCACGACCACCGACGAAGTTTGAACTCGGCGTCATTGAGACGGCTTTGCAAGAAAACCTGTCGCGATTTCGAGACAGGCCAGAAGAAGCGTCGAAACTTGTCGAGTTTGGCGAAAGCAAACCGGACGAAAAGCTAGCCGAGCAAGAACTTGCTGCGTACACCTTGGTTGCAAACCTGCTGCTAAACCTCGACGAGTGCGTCACGAAGAACTAGCAGGCTTTAAATATCCGAAGGCCGGAACGAGCGCTGCGCTGTTAAGGCGAGATAACCACCGATTCCGAAAGTCTTGCCGGCTTGCCGCTAGGACTTCAGGCGATAGTCTTGTCGCCTCCCACAACACCTCACTCCCAATCAATCGAAGAATTCCGCAACGGAACACCCCATGGATCCGATCCTCGATTATCACCAACAACAAACTCGCCGTCAGTTCTTCTCCGGCGCTGGCCTCAAGATTGGCGGCCTGGCACTCGCAGGTCTGCTTGGCTCAGAGCAAATTGCCGCTGCAGGTAATTCGGTTTCTGCAAATATGCACCCCGCTCTGCCTGGCCTGCCGCATTTTGCGCCCAAGGCAAAACGACTGATCTACTTGCATATGAACGGAGCTCCGTCGCAAATCGACTTGTTCGACAACAAGCCCATACTGCAAGACTATTTCGACAAGGAGTTACCAGACTCGATCCGCAACGGCCAGCGCATCACAACGATGACCAGCGGGCAAGCCAGATTTCCAGTTGCGCCCTCGAAGTTTGCGTTTGAGCAATGCGGTGAAGGCCGTATCTGGATGAGCGAACTTGTTCCGCATATGAAGACCATTGCGGACGAAATTACGATGATCAAGTCCGTAAGTACCGAGGCGATCAATCACGACCCCGCGATTACCTATATAAATACCGGTACTCAACAATTTGGTCACCCCAGCATGGGTGCCTGGATGTCCTACGGCTTAGGATCCCTTAGCGATAACCTCCCCAGTTATGTGGTAATGATTTCAGTAGGTAAAAAACCAGGACAGGCACTCTATGCGAGACTGTGGGGTAGCGGGTTTCTACCATCACAGCATCAAGGCGTTCAGTTCCGT
>PKCQ01000429.1 GCA_002862265.1 Planctomycetaceae bacterium
GCAGTCTTTGCCTTTGCCTTTGCGCCAGCTTTTGCCGTGGCCTTCGCGGCAGAGCGGATGCGCCTCGACCGGCTCAATCGGGTGACGCGAAACAATCGCGACGCCATGATGGCCGCCTGACTGGCCGAAGATCTGAAAATGATCATAGCCGATCTCGCGGAAGGCTTTCTGCGGGAACTGGTCGGTCTGGCACTTGATCTCCTGCAGGCAGAGAACGTCAGATTGATCATGCGTCAGCCCGTTGGCACCAAGTTAATCCAAGCAACGCCGCAGCCGAGCACCATTCAGCCTGATGTCCTCATCTGGGATCAAGGCGTGCTTGGAGCCAATCAACAACTCGACGTTTCAGTGGTCCTCGAGGCACAACAGCCGAGTACCGTATCCGTCGTCTTTGAAGCGCAGGGCCAGAACCTGCCTCAACGCCAGCGCCGCGTAACAACAGAGATCATTCAGCCGCAACTCGACGTTCGCTTTGCGCCAGCTGGTGGAATTGCCGAAGCCGAGGTTGGTCAAGAGGTCGAATGTGAGATTGACATCACCAATACGGGCAATCAGACGCTAACGAACCTCTTGCTGGCCATAGAGTCTTCACCTGGACTGCCTGAACACTACAAGAACGACAATCGTGTCGAACTATTACTCTCATCTTTGGCCCCTGGCGCGACAGAGCGAGTGGCAGTTACCTTTGACGTTAGGCAAACTGGTCAGCAAACCGCCAACTTGACGGTTCGCTCTGGAGACATCGCACTTGGGACTCGAAGCCTCTCGATCAATGGCCTGCAGCCAGCGTCAAAACAACCGGCTATGGATGTTTCGATCGAGTTCCCCGAAACGGTTGAGGTCGGCATGAGACGCAACGCTCGCATTGTCGTTCGCAACAAGGGTGAAACTCGACTCAGTGACATTCAAGTTAACATTGCCGCTGGCCCGTCCTTTGAAGCGCAAGCGGTCGATGCCGCAAATAGACAACGCACATCCGTAAACGGTGATGGCACGGTAATCTGGCAGCCGCAAGTTCTCCCAGCTCGTCCAACGCCAGCTGCAGGCGACTACTACGCAGAGCTCTTCCTGGAATTGGAAGCCATAGCGGAAAACTCAGCCGCCCGAATCCAAGTCTCGGCATCTTCAACCGAGAATGCTCAGGCTCAAAAGGCGATCGACGTCGCAGTCGGCCGCCGCATCGCCCCCGTAAATCCCGGTGTGGTTCCAAACCCTGGCAACGCAGTACGAACGAACCAGCTCTTACTTTCGCTGGCTGATTTCAATGATCCAGAAGTCGTTGGGAATGAAATTCGCTACAGCCTCAGAGTCAAGAACGACCGTGGTACGCCCGATCGGCAGATCAACCTGCGTCTAAAGATTCCTCAAGGCGTCCAATTTAAGAGCATCTCGAGTGAAGGGAATCTTATTCAAGCCGAGTTTCTGCAAGACGGATCCGTTGCGATCCCGACGATCGAGTACCTGCGTCCCGGTGAGCAAATTAACTACCTCTTCATTCTCATTCCGCAGATTCCACAGCTGATGGAAGTGGAGGCACAAGGTCTTTCAGATTCTCAGCAGCAACCTCAAACCACAAAAGAATCCACAACGATTCGTGCTCGCTAGTTGACTCTGTTTGTTAAAACTGAATTCGCGAACCAGACGGAATTTCAGCTAGGTTCCGTGAAAGAGAACCTTCTTTGCCTCACCCGAATTTGACCAAGGTGCCCAGTCCCAAGCCAAAGATTTTCCTGACGATCAGGTTGCTGATCCCTTGAGTACTGGAGCTAGAAACGCCCAGCCGTTGGACAGAAATATTGTTGGCGAAGCGACGGAATATCAACTCGATCTCAAAATCTTACCACTCGTCTTTTCACGTTCGACTCCGGGCTTTCTCTTCCGGCCGTGGTTCTTTGGTTTCATGTCCGCGCAATTCTTCGTCTTCATCGGAATCGTCCCAGGCCTGCTAAACGGCAGAGTGCATGGCAATCCCGCTATGGGCTGGCTTATTGTCGCCGTCTTCGCCGCTTTCTCGACTGCGATTCTGCTCTAACTTTGGAACAAAGCAATGGAATCAGGGACTGCCAGAATTTCCAACGGTAGCTTGCGATTTTCTGGACGAGATCTATCCGGTCCTCAGGAATCATACTGGTACTTGGACAAGATCGCAGAATTACAAGTGAGCATAGAAATCGAGAAGAACGCTGAAGGCACTATGAACTGGCTGCAGTACCGCGACATCCAACTCGACGCATCTAACCCGCCCCTAGGCAAGTCTCCGCGAACTTGGTTTTGCAATCGAACAAAAGAAGAGCTCGAATGGATTGCCACTAAAACCAACCAGAAATTACCTTCGCTGGAGCCCCAGCTTTAGCCGCTCCTCTTGCTGGAGGCTCAGCATTAGCCAATTCCTCCACCAATTCGCGGCTTTGGCCCTAGCGATCTAGTGTTACTATCTTAGTGAGCCACATCGCCGTGAGGCGTCGGGCGTATCGGATGTAAACAGGATGTCTATCCCGATTCCGCACCTACACGAGCATGCGAAATGAAGAACAGGCGGCTACCACCGAAGCCGCTAACTAAAAATCAGAGCCCTTGCGCCGGAGGCCCAAAACAAACGCCGAGAACAATAACTCCCGGCGTTTGAATTTTTCTGTTGTACAGCTCATCGCTGGTGGCGGAAAACTACGACGAGTACTCAGCTGAGAAGAAGGACTTGCTGTCTTCTACGTCTGGCTTGATCGTTCTCTTGCCTTCTTTCCAGTTAGCTGGGCAGACTTCGCCATTTTGCTCGAAGTACTGCAGCGCTTGAACCATGCGGAGGGCCTCATCAACGCTACGGCCGAGTGGCAAGTCATTGACAACTTGGTGACGCACTACGCCATCTTTGTCGATCAAGAACAAACCACGCAAAGCAACGGTATCACCCGTAAGAACGTCGTAGTCACGAGCGATCTGCTTGCTCAAGTCTGCAACCAATGGATACTCGATGTTGCCCAATCCGCCTTGGTCACGTGGAGTATTGCGCCATGCCAAGTGTGAGAAGTGGCTGTCAACGCTGACACCGACAATTTGTACGCCCAAGTCACTGAATTCTGACGAACGATCAGAGAACGCGATAATTTCCGTTGGGCATACGAAGGTGAAGTCCAAGGGATAGAAAAACAGCAGGACGTACTTGCCCTTGTAGTCGCTGAGACTGATTTCCTTGAACTGCCCATCTTCCATGACTGCTTGAGCCTTGAATTCCGGAGCCGGATGTGTGACTAGAACGCTCATTTAGATCCTCCAAACTGTTTAGATTCTTAAAGTTCCGCAATGCGACAGAGTGGGAGTCGCAGTTGTTTTTTGCCTCGGCCAGCAGCCTCTTTTCTCAACTCGTGCTGCAGGGGACTGCCAGAATTCGGTTAGTGTACCTATCATCAGCATTCTTGCGAGTGAGCATCATGCATAGGTCAGATGCACCAGACGCATGAAGGCTCCGCCTCATTGGGGAGGAGCCTTGACTGGATTCCTGTAGCTGAGCTCATCGAGAGCTTAAGCAGATCTGGAAGAAGCAGCAGAGGCGTAAGATGCCGAAAGTTCCTGCGACTTCCGCTAAGGGAGTTGGTGGGTGCAATCCACTCCCTTGAGAGCCTTTCCACACTCGAGACAAACATCAGTCCATGAGTTCTTCCGATTCTCCCTCAGACCAAACGATCACCGTCCATGAACTTCGCGAGTGGATGCGAACTTTTGTCGCCGAGCGAAATTGGGAAAAGTTCCACAACGCCAAGAACCTCAGCATGTCGCTAGCGATAGAAACGGGGGAATTGCTTGAGCACTTCCAATGGTTGACGTCTGACGAGGTTGTCGCGCGCGAAGGATATGACTTGCAGGAAGTCCGGGACGAAATGGCTGACGTCGCTTGTTATCTGCTTTCGCTAGCCAATGCGTTGGATGTGGATCTGGCCCAGGCGATTGAGCAGAAGATGGTGAAGAACCGCTTGAAATACCCAGCCGAAGATTGAATTCTTGTGAGGGCAACTTCTTTCTTGCGATCAGACTGACGCCCCCCACAATGTAGGGGATCATCTAGGAGGCTGGCTCTGCTCCCTTTCCAGCATTTGACAAGTCTTGTCATACTTCGGAGGGCGTCATGCGGTTGATGCCCCTGTCGATTTATGTTGCATTTGCTTGCATCAGCGTCACTTGCCTATCAGACTCTGCTGCTCAAAAGAGCAAACTGCTTCTTACGGCGAACAATCGTGGTGCTTCCGGCTCCTACGTGAAACGGCCGCCTCCGGGCGACAATGGCTACAACACTCCGTCTGGCGGTTTCGCAAATGGTTATGCGTGGGGATATGGCTTCCAACGGACTGGCAACGGCAACCGCATAAGAGGCCTCGCGTACGGCAGCGCCGCTCCCACGATGAACAATTTGATTAACCAGATCGAAAAACAAACCATTGGTGTGCCAATAATGGACCAGGTACTGCGAAACCTCCAAGGAAACGCCCCTGTACCGCGCAAGCGGCCTTAGAGTCAGTGAGTTTTATTCGAACTCAAAGATACCTTCGATCTCGACAGCGATCGCTCCAGGCAATGCATTGGTGCCAATCGCGCTTCTCGCGCTGATACCATTTTCTACACCCCAGACGTCGGAGAACAGCTGACTGCAACCATTAATCACTGCTGGTTGTTGTCCAAAGTCATCTGCACTTTGCACCAATCCCAAGAGCTTGATAACGCGGTTGATCCGATCCAGACTTCCGAGAGTCGCTTTGATCGTCGCCAGCATCGCCAGCCCAGTTTGCTGAGCGGCTGCTGCTCCACCATCTACATCTAAATCCGCTCCAAGGCGGCCGACGATCAAAGTGCCGTCTGGCTTCAGCGGACCGTGACCGCTGAGGTACAGCATGTTGCCAGAGATGACCGCTGGCTTGTACAGGCCCATTGGCTTGGGAGCAGGGGGTAGTTCCAATCCAAGTTTTGCAAAATTCTCTTCTGCTGACATGAGCTTTCTCGTCAGTTTGGGTTTAAACAGCCGAATTCAACCTGGATTTCGGCACGTCGTAATCGTAGCGATGGCATCTTGGCTGAACAGCCCCGTAAGACTCCATTCCCCTAGCGGGCATTGCAGATCATGCTCCCCTTGAACAACACCGCATTCTGTGGATGCTTAGAGACTCCCAAAACGAAGTCCTTGGTACCCCCAAAATCCTAATGTCAAAACTATTCAATCTCTCGGATGAAGTCGCCGTAGTCATCGGCGGAACCGGTGGTCTGGGCGGCGCGATGGCCGACGCACTGGCTGAAGCTGGTGCAAAAGTGGCCGTTGTCGGCCGTAATCCGGAACGCGGCGCCCAAAGAGTCGCCGAGATCAAAGCCGCTGGTGGATCTGCGATATTCCAAGCCGCAGACGCACTTAACAAAGACTCTGTCGTTGCCGCTCGTGATAGCATCCAAGGCCAACTTGGCACCACAACTGTATTGATTAACGCCGCAGGCGGGAATCACCCTGACGCGACTTTGCCACCCGGCGCCGACTACTGCAAACTACCTTTGGACGCCTGGCGTCAAGTTTTCGATCTGAATTTGGTCGGCGGAGTGCTGCTACCAAGCCAAGTGTTTGGTGAGTCCATGGTGTCGGCTGGCAAAGGCTCGATCATCAACATCGCTTCGATGTCGGGCATGATACCGCTCTCACGAGTCGTTGCCTACTCTGCAGCCAAAGCAGCCGTGATTAATTTGACGCAATTCCTTGCACGCGAGTGGGCTACGACGGGCGTCCGTGTAAACGCCATCAGCCCAGGCTTTTTCCCGGCAGAACAGAACCGAGCATTGTTGTACAACGAAGATGGCTCACTTTCCGAGCGTGGTTCGCAAATCATCGGTCACACGCCGATGGCTCGATTCGGAAAACCTGACGAGCTTGGTGGAGTAGCAGTTTGGCTTGCTTCAGCAGCGGCAGCCTCTTTTGTGACTGGACAAAACATCGTCGTCGATGGCGGCTTTTCCTCTGTAACGATTTAATGCGACTATAGGGATGGTCCTTAAGCTTGTTCAAGTCGTACTTGCTTCGCCTCAGACCCGACCCAAACGAAGCCTTTCATCAAGTAAAACGAACAACCCAAACTGAAAGCAATCAAAAATGGCTCAACTTTCCGTCAAGCAAGACGCTCCACTGGATTTCCTTTCGCTCGGCTCTTTGGTACACCGCCTCGATCCCGGACCCACGCCATTCCGCAAATCAAACAACTTTGATGTGCACATTTCGGGCGGAGAATACAACGTTGCCGCAAACCTGAGTTCTTGCTTTGGGCTGAACACGGCAGTTGCCACCGCCATGGTTGACTACGGTGTCGGTGAGATGGTTCAGCGAGCCGTTCGCGAAATGGGGGTCACTCCTTACTACAAATGGTTCGAACATGATGGTGTCCGCGGGCCGAATATAGCAACCGTTTACTCCGATCGAGGCCACGGTGTTCGTGCCCCGGTTGTCTTCTACAATCGCGCTAACGAAGCTGGTGCCATGCTGAAGCCCGGTGACTTTGAATGGGATCAGATCTTTGGCGGTGGAGTGAAGTGGTTCCACTCTGGAGGCATTTTTGCTGCTTTGTCGCCGACGACATCGGAGCTGATTGTCGAAGGCATGCAGGCAGCTCAAGCAGCAGGAACGATTACTTCCTTCGACTTGAACTACCGCGCCAAGCTGTGGAAGACGATTGGCAGCGAAGAAAAAGGCCAAGAGATGTGCCGCAAGATCGCGTCGCACTGTGATGTCCTGGTTGGCAATGAGGAAGACTTACAAAAAGGCCTTGGCATCGAAGGCCAAGACGTCGAAAAAAAATCAAAACTCGATCCTGACGCATTCTTCTCGATGATTGAAGGCGTGACCGAGAAGTTCCCGAATGTCAAACTTGTTGCAACGACTTTGCGTGAAGTTAAATCGACCAACCGTCACGAGTGGGCTGCAGTGGTTTGGTACGACGGACAGCGATACGTTAGTCCAACTATGCAGTTGGACGTAGTTTGCCGGATCGGTGGTGGCGATGGTTTCGCTTCAGGTTTGATCTACGGAATGATTGCTGGCAGGAATCCGGAGCAAGCCTTGCGACTCGGTTGGGCTCATGGCGGTTTGCTGACTACCTTCACGGGCGACGTCAGCCAAGCCAAATTGCCTGAGGTAGAAGCCGTTGCCTCTGGCGGCTCCGCTCGGGTCCAACGTTAGAGATTTGCTTCGAGCTTCGTGCTGCCTGTTCTCGTAGGCAGCTGGCGAGCGAGGCGCTCTTGCATCAGGCACGAGCAAAAAACGTCCAAGTTGACTCACGAAGTCAGTAGCAAACCCGAATGAGCGGCGTGGGTCGCTCATTTTTAATTAGGAACACCGCATGTCGCCTTCGGTCCTCGCCATCGCGGCTCACCCAGACGATATCGAATTCACGATGTCAGGCACGCTGCTTCGGCTAATCGAACTTGGTTGGAACGCACATTACTTCAATATTGCAAACGGCTGCTGCGGCACACAGACAATGACAGTTGAAGAATGTGCAGCAGTTCGCCTGCAGGAAGCTCAAGCTGCCGCCAAGCTACTTTCTGCCGAATTTCATCCGCCAATCTGCAACGATCTGGAGATCTTCTACGACAAGCCGACCATGGCTAAGGTCTCAGCCTTGGTTCGCAGGGTAAAACCACAAATTATACTGACTCATGCGATGTCAGATTACATGGAAGATCACCAGAATACAGCAAGGCTAGCTGTCTTCGCCGCTTTTTCGCGAGGCATGCCGAACTGGACGAGTTCTCCCAAAGAGCAAACTTTCTTTGAGGACATTGCTGTCTACCATGCCCAGCCGCACGGCAATCGCACTCCAACAAACCAACCTGTGACGCCCGAATTCTTTATTGACACCAGCGATCTCATGTCGCGGAAGCGAAAGCTGCTCGAGTGCCATGCAAGCCAAAACACTTGGCTGGACGAATCGCAGGGCATGAGTTCTTACTTGCAAACGATGAGCGATCTGAATGCCGAGGTCGGGCAGATGAGTGGAAGATTTGAGTTCGCTGAAGGTTGGACACAACACCTGCACCTTGGGCTGGCTGCGAGGACAGAGTTCGATCCGCTTGGCGAATCGCTGTCACATTGCAGACTAAGGCTCAAGAGCTAACTTACAGCATGTTCGTTTAGCGTGTCGCCGTCTGCGTCTCTCAAGTGCTCTCGAAGCTGCCAGACTCGGCTAGTTCCCAAGCTCTGAGATAGCTTTCTGGCACTTCTTGGCCCAGCAAATCCCCTTCGGATAAATACTGATACATCTCGCCGTACTGTTTTGTTTCGGTCGAAGAGACGCGATGCATCACATGCCAGGGGCGTAGCTTGGATGAGCCCTCCAGGCCGATGGCTCCCAGGATTTCCGCAAAGCTGGTGGTCGTCTCACGATGGTAACTCGCCACACGAACTTTTTTGTCGGAGGGCACCAAACCTGCCTCGGGTTGTTTATCCTGCGTCGCCACTCCTACGGGGCAGTGATTGCTATTGCACTTAAGCGCCTGAATACACCCGAGCGCTATCATCATACTGCGAGCAGAGTAGCAGGCGTCCGCCCCCAGAGCGATTAGCTTCAGAATCGAGAACCCAGACGACACTTTCCCTGCAGCAATGATCCGCACTTGATCCCGCAATCCACATCCAACCAACGCGTTGTGGACAAAGACTAGACCTTAGCAAAACGGAGCGCCAAGATGATTCGAGAATTCGAGCGGCGCAGCTCCCGTTCCACCTTCACCTCCGTCGACGGTAATGAAGTCCGGAGTGATACCAGTCTCCAACATTGCCTTACAAACCGAGAGAAACTCCCGCCGCTTGCCGACGCACAACTTGAACCCGATTGGCTTGCCACCGCTGAGTTCACGCAACTTGCCGACAAACTCCAACAAACCGATCGGGGTTGAGAAGGAGCTATGACCGGGCGGCGACAGCACATCCTTGCCGACGGGAACATTTCCGATCTTAGCAATTTCGGGCGTCACCTTTCCCCCGGCAGAATTCCTCCATGACCTGGCTTGGCTCCTTGCGAAAGTTTTAGTTCCACCATTTTGACCGCGGCCTGCGCTGCATTCTTGGCGTATAAGTCTGCACAGAAATTACCGCTATCGTCACGCCAGCCGAAGTATCCGGTTCCAATCTGCCAGATCAAATCGCCGCCGCCTTCCAGGTGGTAAGTACTGATACCAACTTCGCCGGTATTATGTGCGAAGTTGCCCATCAGAGCTCCTTCATTCAGGGCCAGCACTGCATTTCTACTCAGCGAACCGTAGCTCATCGCAAAAATATTTAGCAAACTAGCCGAGTAA
>PKCQ01000670.1 GCA_002862265.1 Planctomycetaceae bacterium
GAGCTCATTTTGAACCACATTGGGATCAGCCAGCGGCATATCATGAATGGCCGTGTTGTTAAAGACTCCAGCTAGCGAATAGTAGTCCTGCTGCGGCACCGGATCAAACTTGTGGTCATGGCAGCGAGCGCATGAACCGGTAATGCCAAGCAATCCGCGAGTGAGCGTATCGATGCGATCGTCGAGCGTCTCGCCTTTTGCTTGAGCCACACTATCTGGGTCGCCCCCGTCAGAACGGTATGTCGGCCCCAGAGCAAAGAAGCCAGTGGCGATTCCAGGATATTCGAGCTCCAAATCTTGTTCCAAGTCGCCTGCGATCTGAAATTGCAAAAAGCGATTGATCGGCATGTTGTCGTTGAATGCTTGGACAACCCAATCACGAAAACGCCATGCTTGTGGCAAAGCTGTGTTGTCGAGAAAACCACCTTGACCATCACTGTACCTCGCTACATCTAGCCAATGCCGGGCCCAGCGTTGACCGTACAGCGGCGAGGATAGTAACTCCTCGATTAAATCTTGAATCGCCCGGTTCGAGTCCTTGACTGACTGTTTCTCAAATGCGGCGATTTGCGTCGGCGTTGGCGGAATGCCGATCAAGTCCAGGTAGACGCGGCGGACCAAGATTCGGATCTCCGCGCGCGGCATGGCAAACAAGCCTGCTTCGGCCAACTTATGATCGACAAAATAGTCAATTGCATTCCGGTTCGGTGCCAACTCAGGCAGCTCGGCTCTCCGCACAGGCTGCCATGCCCAGTGTTCCTTTTGGGCGGCACGCCAATCAAACTTTTGCCAGTCGACCTTACTCGGCAACATGGTTCCATCCGAAGTAGTCACGCGAGGCCAGGGGGCTCCCAATTCAACCCAACGCCTGAGAACTTCTACTTGATCCGGTTTCAACTTCCCATCCGGAGGCATCTCCAACGACTCCCAACGCACCGACTCCAGCAGCAAGCTGTGCTCGGGATCTTCTAAATCAACGGCTGCACCAGAATCACCGCCTTTGAGTAAGCCCTCGCGACTATCAACGTATAAGCCGCCTTTCAGTTCTGGCGCATCGGTACTGTGGCATTCGTAGCAATGTTTGATCAGCAGCGGTCGAATATGCTCTTCAAAGTACTCGATCTGCTCTGCAGGGAATTGCTTGCCCTCTTGCGACGATGCTGTGCGACAAACTAAGAAGACTGGGAGCAGAAATACAGCCCCGAGAATAGAGCCAAGCGTTCTTCTAATCAGTAGATGTGTACGGCATAACAACATGTGTCATCGAGTCGTTGGGAACGACCTTGGAAGAAGAGGAGGAGGGTAGGTGGACAAGTTGCTTAGGTATCCTGGCCTGAGCTACTGCTCTATTGTATCACAAGTGGTACAAGCTAATTTGCAATACGCATTGATTCGGGAATCACTGATTCCCGTGCGTATCTAGTTACCCGACGCATAAGCGAGGGAACTGGAGATCACTCGCTGGCGCAGTGGGTGACCAATGTAAGCGGTAAAATAGGGGCTTTGCCTCGTCAAGCACTATCGACCGCCGTGGATGTCGTGCTTGTTCAGACTTCGCCGAGCCTCAAACGCTTTCGCCAAGCTCTCGGAATCGTCGGGTGATCGCCGTACAAACGCTTGATGAAATGCCGCCCCTTCCAGTCGGGACAATGTACCTGCCAGCCCCAACGCTCCATGAGACGATCACTGATGCGTGTATTCGTAATGTTACAGACAATTGCATTGCTTTCCTTTAGGCGAGCAATTTCATCAAGTACCAAAGTTGCTGCATAGAACGTGCCGAGCGAAGTTTGCGGTCCGCTATGCACAAAGTCCAAGGTGAGATACTTCGACGATCCCCAAGGCACGTGGTAAAAAATTTCACATCGGTCACTGATGAGCTTACGCCGCCACTTCCGCCAGTACACCTCCATCAAGCTTCCTGTATGAGCCCACCAACGTCCGTGGACAGCGCTGAGCCTGCTTTCGTCGACAACAATGCGACCACATCGTCTCGCGCGTAGAAGTTCACCTTGGGAAGCGGGCTCGGTCAGGACGGGTAGCCCCAATTCGGCAACACAGTTTAGTGAGCGAAGCCGATTGCCTGTTTGATCAATCGCCAAATCCACAGCATAACTCCCATCAAGGCAACGCAAGCAGCAACGATCCCGACAATCATGTCCGGGCCGATGACGAACAGTGGCGCTGCCCAACCAAACCAAATCTCATTCCAAAACACGAGTACCGCGACTGTCGCGGCACACAAGTATGGCCCGTATGGCGTCAGTGGATCTCCAGTGATTGCCCAACGTACGAGCACGAACAGAATTGCAATCAAAGGCGCCAGGAAGAACACCAGCAAGCTCGGCTGCCAGCCGATGTAAGTTCCGATCATCGCCATCAATGTCACATCCCCGAACCCGAGAGCTTCGACCCCAAGTCCCACAGAAGCAGATATGCGCACCCCCCAAGTGATACCTGCCGCAAAAGCCATACCGAGAAGGCTACTCAACAGGTAAGTCCAGCGTCCAGGGTTGTCATTGAAGTAAATGTAGGCGGTGACACCCATCATGAGCAACATCGACGCCAACACTGTGAGCCAGATGCTCTTGCGTCGGAACAGCTTGGCGAAGAAATATTCAAAGGCTTTCTTGTAACCGCGTCGTGTGATCCAACGGCGCTCAAGCAAGGCGAAGCCCCAGAGCGATAAGATTCCAAGGCCAATCCATAGCCCTGCTATGCCATTAAATATTGGCGGCCAGACAACCGGCAATGCCGCGTCCAGTTCAAGTGCACCTGGCGAAGGTAGAACGGGCGAAAATGGTAACCAAGCGTCAGCGAAAGCAGCTCCCATCACCCCGATAATTGCACCTGGAATCGTTACGTAGTCTGGAATCGAATGTTCATCGAAATCGATAAACGTGGCAATCGTCATTAATACGAACAGGATGAAGTGCCCAGAGAATTGCCATTGCAGTTGCTGCGTCCGGGCAGCATCGGGAAAGCCTGGGAGCGTTTGGTATACGGCTGGAAACATCCAACCTGCTGTATAGGCACAGTAATAGCCGGTAACCAGAAGCGGAAACACTGCCTCGATGAGCAACGGCCTGATCCAAAATCCTTTTGTGTGTACATCCGACTTGCCGAATTCACGACGCAGCAGAAACCAGCCCACAACGGGTAGATGATCCTGCCAATTCCGTTGGCAGCCTTCGGGAGCTGGCGCCCACGGCCCAAGCTTGCGAGCAAAATAGGCCCAAGTGTAGACGCCCCAGTTAATGAAGCGTGCAGCAACGATGGCAATCAGAAAGACGAGTATAGCGCCAGTCGCCATCGAGCGGGCCTGAAAGAAAAGTAATTACGAAAGAGTTTGGTGCGAGAGGCTAATTTGCCTGAGTTTTCAGCCAATGAACAATCTCACTCACTAACTCATCGGGCGCCTTTTCGTCGGTATCAACAGCCAAATCCGCCAAGTCAGCGTAAAATGGCTCCCGAGTTTTTAACATTTCGACAACTTCCTCAAAACCGCCACGATCGGACAAATCAGGACGGCTTGTCAAACTGCTCGGATCCCCTGAAATTCGAGCAAAAAGGCTGTCCGCGCTACCACGCAGCCAAACACATTTTCCGTGGCGGCGAATCAGCTCCCGATTGGCTTCACGCAGAATAGCTCCACCACCAAGTGAAACGATTGCAGCCGTTTCGCTTTCAGATGCTTCCTTGACTGCGGCGTCCTCCAAGTCGCGAAACCCGGCCTCACCAGTCTGTTCGAAAATCAGCTTGATTTCTCTTCCCACCGACGCCTCAATCTGCTTGTCGGTGTCTATCAACGCGCGCTGAAGGGCATCCGACAAGCCACGCCCAACAGTCGATTTCCCGCTGCCTCTGTAACCGATGAGAAAGAGATGCTGCATTGTTCAAATAAGTTTGAGATTTGTAGAAACTCGCCCAAACTGAAGCTCAGATCGTTAAATTCGCCAGAATTCCTAAGACTATCCACGGAACTCTGGCTCGAGTACGGCGTGCAGCGTTGTTCTAGTAACCCCACAGAGTTACCCCACTACAGTTGGAGCTAGGAAGGCGTGGCAAACTCGGCACGCTGTTTCCGCTTGATAAAGCGGTTGGCAAATTCGTCATCGCCAAAGTTCTCTGCCTTCGGATCCCAATTAAGCTCACGGCCGGTCATCAATGCGATGTTGCACAGGTGGCAAGAAGTCATCGTTCGATGGTGCGAAGCAGCATCGGAAACTGGTTGCGTGCGGTCTTCCATGCAGTCAAAGAAGTTCTGCATGTGCCCACGCAACGGTTTGTTTCCGTACAGAGCTGCGATTCGCTCATCAAGTTCCTTGTTGTCTGCTTCGGTCAAATCATCGATGGGTTTTCCAGTGAGCTTGCCACGATTGACAAAGATCCGACCATCTTCACCTTCGAACAGAATGCCGTTAGGGAATTTCGTCTTTTCATCACGCTCGTAAAAATGATTGACATTGATGACCGAGCCATCAGCAAAAGTCAAATCAATATCAAACTCCATGGCTGTGTTGTGCGTGCTAGGTAGCTGACTTTCGCCGTTCAGGAAGCCGATCCAGTCAGCATCAGGAGGAACCAGCGGAGGGAACTTGCCATTGGCCAGTACCTTGACAGGACCAGTGTCGGTATGGCCGAGTGCCCATTGAGCGATGTCGATGTGATGAGCACCCCAGTCGGTCATCTTTCCGCCGCTGTATTCGAAGAACCAACGAAACATGCGACGTCGTTGGTTCGAGTACTCGGCTTCGGGAGCTGGGCCTAACCACATATTCCAGTCAAGATCTGCAGGAATTGCTTCCGGCTTGATGATTTCACTTTTCGGTGCACCACCAATGGCGACGTACGCGTTGACATTCTCGCCGAGGCGTCCGCTTTGCACCAAAGCAACTGCCTTGAGGAAGCGACGATCATTCTCGCTACGCTGCTGCGTACCAACCTGGAAAACGCGGCCCGTTTCTTCGACGACTTTGCGGACGTGAATTCCCTCTTCGATCGTTAGCGTGAGAGGCTTTTCACAGTAGACATCTGCACCAGCGCGCAGCGCTGTGATTGCGATGGGAACATGAGAATGATCCGGTGTTCCGATCGTCACCACGTCAGGCTTTTCTTTTTCCAGCATCTCGCGATAGTCCCGATACTTGGGAATGCCACCGTAGGCTTCGCTGAATTGCTGTGCGTGCAGGTCATCAATGTCACAAACTGCGATCATGCGACCGAGCTTTCCAGCTGCCCGAGCAACTTGACCACCTCGGTTGTAACGCCCGCGGCTCCCCCCAACGCCAACAGAAGCCACGGAACGCTTCTTTGCTTCCTGAGCGAAGCCGGATTTCAGGATCGTTGGAGCCAGAGCAGCGCTAGCCCCCGCGGTTTTGAGAAAGGTACGCCGTGAGTTGCTTGAGTTTGTTGACATGAGAGGGCCTTTATCGAAGTGGCGGGAAAGCAAAAGTTGGTAGAATGAAGGGCCTCAAGGGTAAAGCAAAGTGGGCCGAAGGTCAATTTTGTGCCAGCGTTGAGTTGAGGGATCTGGATTGGCCAGAAGTCCTTCAAGCAATTTCCGAGCTGAGGCTTAGCTCCGCACGCAACATTTCGGATTCGACAGATGAACGCCCCGCTTTCTAAATTCCTGCTAATATCGCTCCCCTTGCTTTTTTGTCTCACTAGCCACGCCCAAGTTTGGACCAAGCATGAGATCGTTGCGGGTGGGCATTGCAACACGGCGGTCGCGCTGCAAGTGAACCAAGATGAAAAGCAAGACGTGATCGCAAGCTTTGGTGGCAAGGTAAGTCTGTTTATTGCACCTGAATGGCAGGAGGTTGTCATCCATCGCTTTGACCGGCCACGCTTGGCCTGCATACATAGCGCGGTACTCGACGTGGATGGCGACGGCGACTTGGATTGGGCTGGAGCGATAGCGAACCGAAATCCGTTTTGGCTAGAAAATCCAGGCAACGACGCCGGTTTAGGAGCTTGGGCAGCACGGCCCATCGATCAAGATATTACGGGAATTCACTGTCTTCGAGCAGCCGATGTCGATCTCGATGGCAAGATGGATCTGATTATCAACAACTTTGAACCAGAGAGGGGACTGCGTGACTCTATCGCTTGGCTGGAAGTCCCGAAGAATCCCAGGCAGGCGGAGCATTGGATTCGTCATGTTTTCGCGAACGGCGATGCCCGCGGCGGCAGTCATTACATGGGTGCCGGGGATGTGACAGGCGATGGCTGGCCTGATATCGCGGTCGGGGCCAAAGGAGGTACCTTCGCTGATGGAGACTGGTTTGCCTTCTGGACTAACCCGGGACTCAAGAAAAAGGATCAACCTTGGAAAAAAACTGTCCTTGCAACAGAACAGATTGCTGCGACGAATATCCTACCCGCCGATGTGAATGGAGACGGGAGGTTGGATTGGCTGGCGACGCGTGGACACAGTGCGGGCTTACTCTGGTTTGAAAGTCCTAGTTGGACGTTGCATGAGATCGATCCGGAGATTAAACAGCCGCATAGCTTGACCGTTGCCGATCACGATGGCGATGGAGACATGGATGCAGCGAGTTGTGGCTATGGAAGCGAGTGGCTGCGTTGGTACGAAAACGATGGCAAAGGGAACTTTCAGATACACACGCTCGACGAGAAACAGCAGAGCTACCATCTCAGTACGGTTGATATGGATGGCGATGGCGACTTAGAACTGCTAAATGCCGGTCGAGGAACTGGCAATATCGTTTGGTATGAGAATGGATTGAGGTGAAAGATGCAGGTGGGGAGAAAATGCTCAGACCCAAAGCTACGAAGTGGCTTTGTGCCTTTGTTGGGCCTCTCTCGTTCTGACTAAACAGACGCCAAAAGAATGAATTGGTACCTAGCTCTTATCGCCTGAGGTTCGAGCGACGGTAGCGGCGATGGCCTTTAGCATCGCACCAGATTTGTTGAGCGTTTCTTGAAACTCGTTGGCAGGTACGCTATCCGCTACGATCCCAGCGCCGGCTTGAACATAAATCTTGTCACCAGTAAATACAATTGTTCTCAGCGCGATACAGGTATCCATATTGCCTGAATAGTCGATGTAGCCCACGGCACCGGCGTACGGTCCGCGACGCTGGGGCTCGACTTCGTCGATGATTTCCATGGCTCTCACTTTTGGTGCGCCACTAACGGTGCCCGCCGGTAAACAAGCTTTCATAGCGTCCATGGCCGTCGTTCCATCCTTCAATTTGCCTTGGACGTTCGAGCTGATGTGCATGACGTGGCTGTAGCGTTCAATCACCATGATATCACTCAATTCGATGCTACCGTACTCTGCCACACGCCCGATATCATTTCGGCCCAAGTCAACGAGCATAACGTGCTCAGCACATTCTTTGGGATCGGCCAGTAATTCTTCGGCCAACTCAAGATCTTCCTTCCGATCTTTCCCACGAGGCCGCGTGCCAGCAAGCGGTCGAACGGTGACAACTCCGTCGATAACACGGCACATGACTTCTGGCGAGGAGCCGACGAGCGTGGTCTCGGGCGTGCGAACAAAGAACATGAAGGGGCTTGGATTGACAACCCTGAGCGTGCGATAGACTTCGAAGGGATCGCAGAGTGCAGGCATCTCAATCCGCTGGCTTATGACGACTTGGAAAATGTCGCCGGCTCGGATGTACTCGGTACAAGTCTCGACCGCCTGCTCAAACTCGGCCTGAGTAAAGTTGCTCTGCTTCTCGATGTCAAATTGTTGCTCTGAGTCAAAGTCGACTACCGAGAGCGAGTGCGTTGGCTGTTGGAGTTTATGGGTCAACTCATCGAGTCGTTTGCAGCCATCGGCATAAGCGGTGTCAACAGATTCGAATTGGTCGCAGTGTACGTGAGCAACAACAAACAAGGACTTGGTGACATGATCGAAAATCACCAAGTCGTCGAAGATGGAAAAATCGAGATCGGGCAGATTGCGATCGTCGCTAGGTGCGTTTGGCAAATCTTCTACATAGCGAACGACGTCGTAGCTCGCATAGCCAATCGCTCCGCCAGTCAACGGAGGTAATTCAGGCAAGACAGCGACGCGTTTACCGGAGACGCAATTCCACAGACTGTCCAACGGGTCTTCGGCCTGAGTCGCATTCTGAGTCCCATCCGGCGCTTGACGGCAAACCTCAGCACCTCGAGCCGTGATTCGCTCACCTGGTCCGATGGCGATAAAGCTGTAGCGACCTACCTTTTCACCGCCGATCACGCTCTCGAATAGGCACGCCGCAGACTTACCATCGTCTAGCAGGCTGAAAGCGGAAACCGGCGTTAGGGCATCGCTCAGTAAGCGACGGTAAACTGGAACCAACTGAAATTCCTGGGCCAGTTCTTGGAAGCGATGCAAGCTAGGCGAGGGCATGGGTGATATTGGGCCTGATAATAAGGGCATCGTTGGACTAGGCGGGGAGTGTAGCCGTGGAACCCATGGGATTCGAAACTCTTCCTCAAACACAGCGTGGGCGACCACGAGAAGAACCCCGGCCGAACGTCAGTTCCCCTCGCCGATTCAACGGGGGCAGCCGCAGCCGAAGAATCCGATTGTAACTGGGCTTTGAGACTTTCGACACGTCTGCTGCGTGACAGAATCGAGCTCCCTGAAGTTAGAGGCAATTGGTAAGAAACTGAGCGGGAGCTATGCGATTTTCGCACCTCATATCGTCGATGCATCGCCAACTAGGTATCATTAACCGTGGGGAAATCTTCTCCTGTCGCGAGAAGGATTAGTTCTTGTATTGATTGGGCTCGAAAGGGATCTGTCAGAGTGAAAAAATGCCAGCACTGTGAGAAGCCAGCGACTTTTCACATTACAGAGCTCACTGAGCCCAACGGACCGGTCAAGCACCACTTGTGCGAGGCCTGCGCGAAGCTTTATCTCTCGCCGGATAATGAAAACGACGATTCTCCCCCCAATGCCCTGGTCAGCATGCTCGACAAGCAGATTAAATTTGATCAAACCAAAGACGAGCTTGAGGAGCGGGATCGCAAGTCCTGCCCAATTTGTGGCATCACCTTCGCTGAGTTTCGCAAGGAAGGACGTCTTGGCTGCTCGTACGACTATGTTTGTTTTGAAGAAGATCTCGAAATCGAGAGGAGACTCGATAGAATTTTTCGCTTCCCCATGTCCCAAGTTCGAGAACACCTTGTGAGATAAGGGTTGCAAATGCATAGGTCTCTTTGTTCTCGTGTGGGGCTTGCCTGCCAAGCCGTCCTGGG
>PKCQ01000311.1 GCA_002862265.1 Planctomycetaceae bacterium
ATGCTTACGAGCTTTTGTTCTGCAGCCCGAGTCCGTGCAAAGAGCATCAGACCACTGGTCTCGCGATCAAGTCGGTGGACTGGAAAGACTTGAAGCTCGGATGGGAGCTTCTTCGAGTTCTGGATGTGGCTTGGCTTCTTGCGATTCCGAGCCTGATTCGTTTGGTGTCGACCACGATTCATGCCTACGGGTGGGAGTGGTGGCCAGCGCAGTCGTTGCATCTTGGCTAGTACTGGCGGCAGTAATTCCTCCAGCGTGGGTTGCAGCTGTCGACGGCGTGTTGAAATGCGGCGTTCATTGAAGTGCCGAACACTGGTCACGCCAGCTGGCTTGGCAACCACCAGTAGCTGTTCGTCGAGGTGCTCGATCCGGATGTCGCGAACTTCAACGGGTTTGCTTTGCGGGTGGGCGAACCACTTAATGACGTCTTTGGCCGTTAATCTACGTGCCTCGTCCAGGCATAAATTTCCGTTGACTTGAATCTGCCGGCGGCTAATCCATTTCTTGACTTGTCCCCATGATGCATCCTTGACCAATTCTTTGAGTGCGGCTGCCAGGGTCAGGCCCTCGTGCTGATCGCCAAGGTGATAAACTAGCGACTCTTTGTTCTTCGGATTCAATGGATTTTCGACTTCGTTCTTCACTGCCATTCTGGTCTGTCAGAAATCGCAGAACTTTGCCTTGTCCCACACGCTTGGCCGACCGATTTCATGAAAGAATAAGCCAAAGGCTGAAGATATCGAGTCGAAATGCTCCGTTTTTGTCTGTTCTGCTCCAAGTCGTGAAAGTCGAAAGCCATGCTGGAATTCCTGCCATTGCTATTTGTGCTCACCATTATCGCGCTAGTCAGTTTTGGTGTAGTTGCCGGTTCCATTGTCGCAGCGAGAAAACGGCGAGAGACTTTGGCAAAATTCGCAGAAGACCTAGGCCTGGAGTATCAAGAAATTTTGCCTGCCCAGGATGCCAGTCAATTCCAGCAATTCAACCTTGCAAATAAAGGCCGTGCTCGCAAAGCGACGAATGCCGTGACTGCTGATTCAGGCGAATTGCGATTTGTCATCTTCGACTACAACTACACGACGGGCAGCGGAAAGAACAGTACAACGCGTCGCCAATCGGTTGTAATGGCTTTCAGTAGCAGTTCGTTACAGTTGCCCCACTTCAACATCAGCCCGGAAAGCTTCTTGAGTAAGATCAGCGATTTTTTCGGCTTCAAGGACATCGACTTTGTCGACGACAAGGCGTTTTCGGACGCGTTTCTTTTACACGGAGCGGACGAAGCAGCAGTGCGTAAATTCTTTACGCCAGAGCGGCGAAAGAAATTCTTTGGTTTCCGTGATGTTTCCATCGAAGCTCGGGATAACTCCTTCATCTTTTATATTCCTAGGCGAATCTGCAAGTCCAATGAGATTCGTGGTCTTATGGAACGCGGCTTTGCGATTTACACGCTACTATCTTCGGAAGAGTGACACAGTGAACTTTGATTCGGATATTCGCAGTCCAACTCTCAACCCCAGGAAAGTTGCGCCATGGTCACCAAAGCAAATTATCGATTAGAGAGTAAAGCAAATACGGCAACAGCATCTTTCCGAAGCACAGGATTGAGCTCTGATGTCTGCGATGCGACAAACCGTTTCTTGCGGATTCTGCGATGCGACGAACCGTTTCTTGCCGATTCTGCGAAAGGTAACCGGCGAGTGGGTAAGCCTATGGGAACGCCTTTGCCAAGGCAGAGACGATCAAGGGAGGGTGGATGGAATCGTACTCGGGAATCAAGCGGCATCGATTTGAAGATGGGGCGATGGCTGGCGGCTGGTGGGAGCCCGGTGCCGAGGGAAGGATCGAGTGCCATCTTTGTCCGCGAAAGTGTAGCCTAAAGGATGGTGACAAGGGATTCTGCTTTGTCCGCGAGAATCGCAACGGACAAGTTGTCTTGTCGACCTACGGGCGGAGCACAGGATTCTGTATTGATCCAATTGAGAAGAAGCCACTCAATCACTTCTTGCCTAGCACTCCGGTACTGAGTTTTGGTACCGCTGGATGTAATCTCGGGTGCAAGTTCTGCCAAATTGGGAAATCTCGAAGTCGCGCGAAACGCAGCGGCTCAGCAATGCTGCAGAACCGGAAAGCGTGGCGAGAGCGGCACAGCAAACTGGCTGTAGAAGCATGGCTTACACCTACAACGACCCCATTATCTGGGCTGAATACGCCATCGATACTGCTCGGGCCTGCCGACAGCTTGGCATCAAGAATGTCGCGGTGACGGCGGGCTATATTTCACCTACGGCGCGAGCTGAGTTCTTTGAGTTTATGGATGCAGCGAATGTCGATCTCAAGGCGGTCACCGAAGACTTCTACCATAAGATTACCTATTCTCACCTGCAGCCAGTTCTAGACACTTTGGAGTTTCTTCATCGCGAGACAGACGTATGGGTTGAGATCACGAACTTGGTCATTCCTGAAGACAATGATAATCCGGATGAACTGCGCAAAATGTGCGACTGGGTTCTGGGAAAGGTAGGCGATCTAGTGCCTGTTCACTTCACGGCCTTTCATCCCGAGTTTCGAATGCTCGATCGTCCGCGCACGAGTCCTGATACATTGATTATTGCACAAGAAAACGCGTATTCGGCAGGAATCCAATATGCTTATGTCGGAAACGTTCAAGACGCGGAAAGGCAAAACACGAACTGTCATCACTGTGGGCAGTTATTGATTGCGCGAGACCGATATGAACTTGGGTAATATAACTTGACCTCTGAGGGTGCTTGCCGGTTTTGCCAAACGCAGATTCCAGGGCGGTATCAAGCATCTTGTGGCGACTGGGGCGCGAGGCGTTAGCCGATTCGCATTGAGTCTTTTGCGAATCCCAGCCCAATTGTTCCCATCACTGTAGCGCACGAAAAGGAAGACATTGTGAGAAACGCACCGGAGTCTCAGCCAGCCAATCCTATTGCAACTCCTGTCCCAACCCCGACACCGCTTCAGCTGCTAGAGATGGAGATGCTGAAGGAAGATCAGAAGCAGTTGATCTGCAAGGCGGCGGCCCATTGGTTGGCGGCTGCAGTTTACAACCAGAATACCACTGAACCGGCTGGATTCTTAGGCGACTTGGCTGACACTGTCGTCATGGGTGCTTTTGTGACGGTCAAACGCGGCGAGATCCTGCGTGGTTGTTGCGGTGTGCTAGGCAAGCCTGTGCCGCTAGGGCACGCGGTTGCATCAGCGGCGGCAAAGACGGCCAAGGAAGATAAGAGAATGGCCGCAATTTCCCGCAGCGAACTTCCTTATTTAGACATTGAAGTCACGCTGCTTGGGCCGTTCAAGAAAATCGAGGCACAAGGTGCGGCACGACAGGATCATGTTGAAATCGGCAAACACGGATTGATGATCCAGCAAGCTGGCCGAAACGGTTTGCTATTGCCGTCGGTAGCTGTGGATCGCAAGTGGGACGCCTTTCAGTTTATGCAAGGTGTCTGCAACAAGGCAGGCTTGTCTGTTGGAGCTTGGGAGCAGCCAGACACGAGCGTCTTTACGTTTGATGGCTTACCCATAGGTGGCGAGTTTCAGGAACTGTTTGAGCACGAAACACCTGCCAACCTGGACATGCCAATGACCCAGGAGCAGTTGGCGGAATACACCAAGGTGGCTGGCCACAACATCGTGGCTTTAGTCTCTGGTGGAACACCCAGTTATGTAATTCCTGGTCTTCCAGACGCGTCAGTCAATGCCTTGGTGCTCTCGTTGCAGTGGACGACAGACGGCAAGCCAGGTGAAGAAGACGGGAAAAATGTGCGACAAGGTAACTTGGTGCAGGTTTCTTATCGACCTGGTGTACCGATGCAGAATGCCTTGTATCAGATGTGTCAGCAAGCGGCGATGATGTTCCGTCAGCGGCAGTTCGCAGGCCAGATGCAGATCGGAATCTCGATTGGTATAGATCCTGCGATGCACGGCTTTGGCCCTCAAGCCGATCTGGAAGGAATTGATACTCACGCGCGCGGACTGGTTATTTCTGATCGTCGACACTGCGGCATGGCATTTAATCCTGAGCAGTCGGCGGAGGAGTTGCGCGACAAGTTACGCACGATTCTTCCAATCAACAGCCGCGACGCAGCTCTGCACAGCATGCAAGTGATGTCCACCATGCCACAAGTGATCGCCATCTCGGCACCCGTCGCTGTGCGTTCTTCCGGTGTGCGTCCGCCTGCGGTGGCCGGCAAGTTCTATCCGAAAGAAGATGCGGCTCGGCGAGCGATGGTGGGAACACTGCTTAAAGAAGAGCCTGCAGAGAAGTATTCGCCTGCGGCCATTATGGTTCCCCACGCTGGCATTAAGTATTCCGGGCAGATTGCCGCGAATACGTGGAACAGCGTTGAAAACCTAGATGAGCGTACAGTGATTGTCATCTCGCCGAAGCACACGGAGCATGGAGTCAATTGGGCAGTCTGTCCTTTTGAGTCCTGGCAGCTTTCTTCGACGACTACTATCCAAAGCGATGCACCGCTAGCGCAGCAGATTTCCGATGCCGTGTCAGCGCTGGAGATGGATTCTGCCGCGCATCAATTAGAACATGGCATTGAAGTACAGTTGCCAATCTTGGAGCAGCTGGCACCAAAGAGTAAAGTGATCGGGTTGGCGCTTCAGGGGGGGAGCTGGGCCGACATCAGTGAAGCGGCTGGCCAGTTTGCGGAGTTCCTGAAAACCCAGACTGAAATGCCGTTGCTCGTGATTTCAAGTGACATGAATCACTATGCACCGGATGCTGAGAATCGCCGTCGGGATCGATTGGCGCTGGATGCATTGGCGACCGGTGACCCTCAAAAGCTGATTGACACTTGCCAAGACAATGAGATCAGCATGTGCGGCTTGGTCCCAGCTGCTTTTGTGATGGAAACGCTGAAGCAGATGCAGCAGGGCTTCGAAGTCAAAGAACTCGACTACGCGACGAGTGCGGAAGTATCGGGCGATCGCTCCAAAGTCGTCGGCTACGCCGGTTGTATGTTGTTGCCTACTTAAAGTAGCAATAATAATACAAGCACGCTGTCAGGTTCTGCGATTGACTATGCAACTTTGGACATGCTGACAATTCAGTGCCGCACGAAGAGCTCCGCTACGCCGTCACGAACGGCGAGTTGCTTTTTCGCATTGCTCGTTACGTCCTGCATCTTGCTGGCAGAATCTAGGATGAAATAGCGGATGGTATGGTCTCGAGGTTCAGTCTGTAACTAATAATCGCATGCAGCAGATGCCTTATTCGACTTGGCTGTAAGATTTTCCCTCCTCTTCCTTTCGTGCACGCATGGATTCAGAACTACTCAAAGCAGTAATACTTGGGGTAATCCAAGGTCTCACTGAGTTCCTGCCAGTCAGCAGCAGTGGCCATCTTGAGATTGGCAAGGTTTTGCTTGGAGCGCAAGAAGCGACAATGTTGATGACGGTCGTGCTGCATGCGGCCACGGCTCTCAGCACGATTGTCGTATTTCGCGAGGACATCCTCAGCATCCTGCAAGGCCTAGTTCGATTCAGCTGGAATGACGACTGGTCGTTCGCGGTAAAGATTGTGATTTCGATGATCCCTGCTGTCATCGTGGGTCTGACCATGGACGACTTTCTTGAAAGTTTATTCAGTGGCAACATGCTGCTTGTCGGATCGATGCTACTGCTTACCGGTGTGCTGTTGCTATTGGCAGAACGCGCGAAACAATCGGAGAAAAAGGTGGGCTTTGGCCAGGCTTTGCTCATAGGCCTGGCTCAGGCTTTCGCCATACTGCCCGGCATATCACGCTCCGGTGCTACGATATCAACCTCTGTATTACTTGGGATTGATCGCGCTGAAGCGGCGCGTTTTTCTTTCCTGATGGTCATTCCGTTGATTCTCGGCAAGATATGTAAAGATATTTTGTCCGACGAGTTTGCTACTAGCAGCTCGCAGCCTTTACTACTGCTAGTCGGATTTATTGCCGCTTTCATCACTGGTTTTTTCGCGTGTAAGTGGATGATTGCGATCGTCAAAAAGTGCCAGCTTCGGTGGTTCTCGATCTATTGCTTTATGGTCGGCGTGATCGCCATCGCTTCGACAATGCTTAGCTAGTAACAGTAAGACCAATCATGGTGAACGAGAAGAATCCGTACGCGGCAGATGCTCAGCAAGTGCTCAGTGGCGGCAGTTTAGGCCCGCTGGTAACGCGCAGCGTTTTTGGCGGCGTCTTGATGGGTCTCGCGAATCTTGTGCCTGGAATCAGTGGTGGCACGATGCTGCTGGCCGCAGGTGTCTATCCCAAGTTTGTTCAAGCCATCGCTGAGGTGACGCGTCTCAAGTTTCGCTACGCCTCGCTGGTGGTCCTCGCCTCGGTGGGCATATCGGCCGTTCTAAGTATTTTGCTGCTGGCGGGCGTGCTCAAGGAACTAGTGCTGGATCATCGTTGGGTAATGTATAGCCTGTTCATAGGGCTGACCTTGGGCGGAATCCCCATCGTATGGAGGTTGGCACGACCTGCGTCGGCAGGCCTAGTCGTTTCAGCGCTGGTTGCCTTTGCCGCGATGGTGGCACTTGCAATCGCCCAAGCGATGAATATCGTGGGCAATCCATCAGGGGGAACATTAATGTTCTTCGTGGCTGGCTTAGCCGGTGCGAGCGCAATGATTTTGCCTGGGATTTCCGGCGGCTATCTGCTGCTCTTGCTCGGCCAGTACGTGCCGATTTTAGCGTCTATCGATGCGTTCAAAGAGGCGCTGAAAAACCGAGACATTCTGGCGGCTATGGGCCCCGCGTTCTCTGTCGTTCTGCCAGTTGGGCTAGGCGTCCTGATTGGCATCGCGCTCGTCGGAAACTTGCTTGGCTGGCTATTGAAGAATCACGCCAAGGCAACGCTTGGGGCTTTACTGGGTTTGTTGATTGGATCGGCCGCAGGCTTATGGCCTTTCCAGGTCGGTGTCAAACCGCAGATCGGCGACATGATCAAAGGCCAAGCTGTCACCGCCGAGAGCATTGGTGAGATTGAAAAGGATGATTGGCCCGTAAAATATTTCGGGCCGAGTCTGCTTCAAGTCCTCGGCTCGCTGGCTCTGATTGCAACTGGTTTTGGCGTGACGACCATCGTAGCTAAGATCGGTGGTGATGAAGAAAAAGAGCAAGCACGAAGCAGAGACGGGTGAGTGTGCTTGGGCTCCTGCTGAGCTTTCAAGTGTTGCAATTGATTGTTTAACGCCCAACCGTAGGCGACGGCTTATTTGAGCTGCTTTGAAGCTATTTGTTGTCCAGACTTTCTCAGTAAAGGTTGAAGGTCAACTGTCGGCTTCTTCGGCTTCGAATTCATCCTCCTCATCGTCGTCCTCGTCTTGCTGCGGTTCTTGGGTGGGCTCTGGAGCTAGAGCTCGGCTGTACCGACAAAACACGATGGCGAGTGGTGCGGTGGCTAGCGCTCCTAGGGTGTAAGTGACAATGGGCGCAGCAACGTCTGGTAGATAGACGTGCAGCGAGTAGATTGGTTTCCAAAACGCCCGGAATACCAAAAGCCCAAGCCAGACCCAAACGGTGAGATCTGCCATCCAAGCCACTGCAGCAAATCTTCGCAAGCATCGTAGAGCGATGATCGCACACAGCAACAAGACAAAGGTTAGTGGGACGACCGACTGCCATCCCGTCAGTGCTCCGGCTACGGCCAGGGCGCCAACGAACTGACGTGCACCGGAAGTTTCTCGATCAGAGCTCATTAAGCTACGGTCAAATCCGGGGTAGAGCAGAGGAGCCAGCAAACGAGCCATGGCGATGCCAGCGACGCAACCGCACAGCACAGTCGCTAGTGCATCCAGGCGTACATCGACCCCTTCAGGAAGGAATTTGCGCCAACGAATGATCTGGCTTTGTGGTATCGCGATCGCGGCGACAATAATTGCAAGTAGGCACCAGAGATAAAGTCCTAACGGCACCTTTTGTTTGCGCACCGCAATGAGAGCAGCGACGATCAGTCCACCGAGCGCAAAAGCGTGGATGATCATTCTGACCACCAACTCGGTAGAGACAGTGACACGTGCCAATGCGCTTGCTCCGAAGGGTAGACCAGCCACTCCGGGAAGATTGCGTCCGCCAGAATAGAACTCAGAGTAATAAAGGATCGAAAAGACGATTGCGACTGCTATTTCGATAACTACGTATCTTGCCGGAATGAGCAAGCGACAAGTGCGGCATCGTCCACGGAGCTTGAACCAGCTCAGTATTGGGACATTGTCGCTTCGCGAGATGGTCGTACAGCAGTAGGGACACTGCGAGTTGCCGCCAATTCCTCGCCCTTGCGGCAAGCGAAATGCGACCACGTTCAGAAAGCTTCCGATCGACGCGCCGACTGCGAAGAACCAGCAAGCGACCGTTACGTCGAGCAAAGCGGACACAACTGCGGAGTGCCAATCGACCAACTCGCCGAACTTCGCAAACGTAGATGCGCCGATCAGCATTTGGACAAACATATATAGTGCAACACCACTCAGTATCGATAGCCAAGCGATGCGATAGGGCCAGTTCGGGCGCCTTCTGGGGCTTCTGCGTTTGCTCATCCGTTGCAGTTGAAGCGTCAAGCGACAAACTCGTGCTGCCGCAGTTTAGTTAAGTCGGGAAGCAAATCAGTATAACTAATTCTCGATTTTTGCTTAGACAGGCAGCTGTGTGAGAGTTCAGATAAAAGAGGCGAGAAGAGATGGAAACTGACGTTCCAAGAATACGAATTCGATCATCCAACGAGAAGCCTGTCTCCGTGGATCGCGATTGTGTTGTGTACTGGATGACCGCTTTTCGTCGGACGCGCTACAACTTTGCGCTGCAGTACGCGATAGATTATGCAAATCATCTCGGCAAGCCACTTGTGATTCTGGAGGCTCTTCGGCTCAGGTATCGTTGGGCCAGTGATCGATTTCATCGCTTTATCATCGAGGGTATGCGCGACAATCAAGCGGCTTGCGAGAGTCAAGTGGTTCTCTACTATCCTTATGTTGAGTCGCAATTGGGCGAGGGTTCTGGGCTTGTGGCTTCGCTGGCCGAGCGGGCTTGTGTGATGGTCACCGATGACTTTCCGTGTTTTTTCCACCCGCGAATGATTCGAGCAGTGGCAAAGAAGCTCCCGGCTCGCTTGGAATTAGTAGACTCGAACTGCTTGATGCCGCTCGCACATGCAGAACGCACTTTCACGGTGGCGCATTCTTATAGACGTTGGATGCAAA
>PKCQ01000363.1 GCA_002862265.1 Planctomycetaceae bacterium
ACCATGGGTCGCAAATCCGCCATCGATGACAGATACGTAGCAGGATGTATGATTAACAGGGACTAGGCGCAGCTTCGGAATTCTGGTGAATACCACTACTCATGACGCAGCGCAGTAATGGGATTCATGGAGGCGGCGCGGGAGGCGGGGTACCAGCCGAAGATGATGCCGATGCCAACCGAAATCCCAAAGGAAAGAAGGACCGACCAAAGGCTGATGACTGTGTCGAGGTCCGTGAGCCAGCTGACCAGAATCGGGATCGAGACTCCAAGTGCTAAGCCCAGCAAGCCGCCCGTGGAACTTAAGATGACGGTCTCGGCCAAGAACTGAATTGATATGGCTCGTTTGGTAGCGCCTAAGGCGCGCCGAATACCGATCTCTTTCGTCCGCTCCGTCACACTGGCCAACATGATGTTCATGATTCCAATGCCGCCGACAAGTAGGGAAATCCCCGCTATGGAACCCAAGACCATGTTCCACATGCGCTTCTCTTCGTTTGCTTGAGCGAGCAACTCTAGCGGAACTTGAACCGAAAAATCTTTGCCTTCAGGATGTGTTCGCATCAAGAGCTGTCGAGCCATCTCAGCGGTTTGGCTGACGTAGCGTTCCTCCACTACTTTGAGCGTAATCTCGTTTAGCTCTGCTTGACGGGATTTGCTCAAGCCGACCGTTCCATCACCAAGCCGCCTTTGGACACACGAGAGCGGTATATATACATCTTTGTTTAGGTCCTTCTGTCCCACGGCGCCAGGCGTAGCATTTCCGCTGGACTGAGGAGCCATGACTCCCACGACACGATAAACGTCGGGACCGACCAAGATGTGTTGATCGATCGGGTCTTCAAACTGAAAGAGCCGCTTGGCTGCTCCGTTAGCAAGTACCGCGACGTTCCAAGCTCGCTCGATATCCACTGACGTAAGAAAGCGGCCGCGCTGCACTCCGAGTTTCTTTATGTCCAGCAATTGTGGCTGTGTTCCCAAAACACGTGCGCCGGTGATCCGTCGTTCCTGGCGGGAGATATCGTAGTTCGCGAGGGCAACTGGCACGGCTCGCTCGATGGTTGGCAGAGTAGACTCCAGCCGGTCTAGGTCATCGTAGTTGAGTCCATAGGCATCATAAGCGTTGATCGCGTTTGCTTTTCCGCCCGAGTCAGCAGACTCTGAGAGTGTGGGGCGTATGCTCCGAATGATGACGTTGTTCGCACCGAGACTTCGAATCCGCTCTAAAGCTTCTTTCTTCGAACCCTCGCCGACGGCGAGCATGGCGATCACGGAGCCAACGCCCAGTATGACACCAAGCAGCGTCAATAGACTGCGCAGCTTATGCAGCAGCAGGTTTTTCATTCCAGTCTTGAAGATCTCAAACGCCATGAGGTTCTCTGTTAGCCGTCAATAATTGGCATAGTCATCTTGTCTGTGGTCCTCGTTGCTCCCGGTAGGTGGCAAAGTATTAAGCAGGTTTTGGGAAAGGCTGCCCATCTCTACATCCTACCCAGCAGTTGAAGAACTCTTCGATCGAGCGGACGCTTCTTGCTTGCGCCTCTCCTTCATGCGGCTCACCGTCCTAGCGCTTTCGGCGGCGTTGCGTTTCTTGGCTTTTCCGTTGGGCATATCAGCATCAGGCGCGATGTCCTTGCCGCTTGCGTCTTCGAGATTCGCGATGGTCAAAGGATTCAGCACCACGCGTTCGCTTGCCTCAATTCCAGCCACAATTTCGACGAACTTGTCGTTGTTTTTGCCGAGTTCAATTTCGCGTCGATCGACACCAGAATCTCCCTCGATGTAGCACCAAGTCTCTCGGTCTCTTTGTACGACAGATTGAACCGGAATGCTTAGGACATTTTGAACGCGATCTACATTGATCTCCGCAACGGCATTCATCCCGGGCTTTAAGCGATAGACTTCGTCGGGAATATTGACGATGCATTCGTAGGTCTTAACACTGCTCTTGCTCGGGCTGGGTACGACTGCAACTTCTTGGATGATGCCCTCGTAGATCTTGTTCGCAAAGGCCTCGACACGGATATCGACTGGTAAGCCGGGATGCACTTGGTCTAGCACAGCTTCGTGAATCTGAATCTTCACTTGCATCTTGGACAGGTCAGGAAGCGTCAGAATCTCCTGGCGATTCCGAACTTCGGTTCCAGCGGCAATGCTCGAACCACCTCTTTCTTCCTGAGCGTAGACCACCATGCCGTCGTGTGGAGCTCGGATGACGCAGTTGTTGACATTTCGTTGGTACTGAGCCACGCGGGCTCCTTGTCGCGCGACTCGCTCTTTTGCTTCGAACAATTGTGCTTCGACTTGAGCCAGCTCTGACTTATTGGTAACCGCAACTTGTTTAAGTTTTCGTTTCGCGGTGGCTACTTCTCCCTGAAGTTTGAGCAATTCCATGCGGTAGGTGTAGGACTTCAGTTGCTCTTTGGAAGCATCGTAAGTCTCAAGCTGGTTGATTGCCGAGGCGAGTGCGGCTTCGGACTTCATGAAGGCATAGCGACTCTGCTCCAAGTCACTCTTGCCTTTGTAGCCGAGTCGGAAGAGTTGCTCGATACCGTCCTTCTCGGTTTCCTGCAATTTCAATGCGGCCTCAGCCTCTAAGATGGCATTCCTAGCTTCATCGATTTGACGATCAATCTGGCTTTCGGCCAGCTTGAAAGAACCGCTCTTCTCGTCGATGTACATCTCAAGGTTCAATTCAGCCAAATCGAGAGTTAGCTGCGCCTCAGCTGTTGAGGTCTCGTTTTGCGTCAGCTGGTTTGTTCGTCTTGCATCCGCTTGCTCTTGAACCGAACGGTCGCTCTGAAGCTCAAGTGTTTCGGACTCAAGCAGATCACGCAACGATGCGGAATCGAGCTCGACCAGAATGTCGCCTTTCTTAACGAGTTTTCCATTCGGGACGATCGACAGAATGACGGTCCCACGCGAGCCACTGCGGTAGTCATAGATATCGACTTGGCTGCGAATCGAGGTCTGTTCCTGACTCTCTAGAAAGCCTCGCTCCGTGATTTGTATGGGAAGATCTGCATTGCGGACTTCATAAAACAGCAGTTCTTGACCAGCCTCGTTCCACTTAGCCCAGGGTTTGGCGTAGTAGACACCACCCACAAGCAGTGCTAGCAGCGCAGCAGCAATTGTTTTCTTAGACACAGTTCTTCTTTCGTTTAGTAGCCGGAACTCCGGACATACCTTTTAACCTCGGCATGGCGAGGCGAGTTGCGGTGGGAAGCTAGCAAAACGCGAAGCAAATAAGCGCAATAACCTAACGATTGGCTTAGCTGACGACACTCGAAGGGCGGGCAGGCGGAACGAGCCGGACAATCAGTACGACTCCTCGCCTGGGTAAGGCTGGACTCGAAATTATAACCGAAACTGTCGGAATAATCCCTTCCAATCTGCCGATCGGTCTAAGTAGTACGAGCTGACTAGGCGTCGAAGCAAGTACGGGTTGTGTTCCTGTAAGCCCGACGCGGCAGCTAGTCAGTCTTCGTGGTAGGCCGTTTAACAGCAAAGCCCCATACGGCTGAACTTTGACGGCGAACAAGGCAATCCGGCTGGGCATTAAACGATCGCCAGCGTTGTTGAAGCGTTAACCTGTTGCCGCACCAACATCGAATGGGTTTACTTTAGTGAGAAAGTCAATATGCGGCTTGCTGGAACGGCGAGAATCCTGAGTTTTGGCCTCGTTATCACGATGTTGATGACCGGATGCCGTTCGCGGACTTGGTACTTCCAGCGAGCGAATCAGGACGCACACTGCTTGCTTCAACAGAAAACAGCGGCGAAGCCATGGGCAGTTCCAGCTGGCTTCACCCTGACACCCTCGCCCGAGTCACGATTGGCACCACTGGACTGCCTTGTGTCTCCTCGATTGCCATGTCCGAAGCCTCAACTGTACGCATACCGACTGCCTGAACTGCGATCCAAGCTTCTCGCCGTAGAGCCGGAATTTGATGCAGAACGTGATTCGAGCAAGGCCGATGCACCGCGTGGAGTTGCTATTCCACCGAACGCTTGGGAGAATCTGCCGCGTCAGTGTCTTCGCAGGATGGCAGAGTTCGACTCGATTCAGGACGAGGCGGGGTACTCCAGTGAGACCTATCCAGGCTTCGAGGCATTTGCGTCTGGAGCTTCAAGCAGCGAAGATCGCCTCACGCTTGAGGATGTTGTCGACATCGCGTTGCTCAACAGTCGCGAATACCAAACGCAGAAAGAGTCGCTTTTCCTTGTTTCGCTGGCCTTGTCTCAAGAGCGATTTGCCTACGCCAACAAGTTCAGTAACTTTGGTAACGGCACCGACCTTGGCTTCACGCACAACCGCGTGTTCGGAATCACCGAGAACAATTTGTCGATCCCGAGCGGCGTCGCGGGGGACAAACTCTTGGTCACCGGTGGCGATGTTCTCGCCTCTTTCGCCAACAACATCTTGCTAACTTTCAATGGTCCTTCAGGATTCGCAGCAGATGTGAGCTCGAACATCCTAGTCGATTTTACACAGCCGATCCTGCAACGCGACATTCGCTTCGAAGGCTTGACTCAAACAGAACGCAACGTAGTCTACGCGGCGCGTAATTTTGCTCGCTTCCGAAAACAGTTCTTTGTCGATTTTGCATCGAGCTACTATCGACTGATACTCTCCTTTCGCCAAATCGAGATCGAATCGCAAAACTACTTTTCGCTAGTGCGGGCCTTCAATCAGGCTGAGGCAGAGTTCGGTGCAGGTAGTGTTCCCCGAGTCCAAGTGGACCAAGTCGAGCAAAACTTGCTGAACGCTCGTGGCTCCTTGATTGGAACTTGCAACGGGGTTGAGCAGTCTTTAGACAGTCTCAAGATTTCGATGGGCATTCCAACGGAAACGCCGCTCAACCTAGATCTAAAGGAGCTGAATGAGCTAACGCGTCTGGATCAGCTTTCGGTTTCGTCGGATCTAACCAACCGGATGTTACGGACGCTGAAAAGCGTGATGAAGCAGCCTGACAGAAGCGTATTGGCAAGCAAGGCTGCGACTCTCATCGATCGTATTTCCGAAGCGGCGAATCTCACTGATGGTATGGAAGCTGACAAGATTGCGGATCTAAAGCTAGCTCGAGCTCGGTTTTTGCTCGATGAGGCGCGTATTGGCAGTCAGAAAGAGCTGGCGGCTCTTGAGACTGAACTCAATAGCGAGAATCCGAGAGCATCGACCATCTTTCGACGTTCCATCGCACATGCAAACTCCCAGCAAGATGTCGTGACCAGACAGCTTGAGCTGGCAGAAGCGCAGAAGGTGACTCAAGAGCTTGTCGAATTTGCAGAAAGACAAGTCGTATTGGCGGAGCAAACGAAAAAGCTCAACACCAAGTTCAATCAAGCGTTAGAGGACAAGAGTCTTCGACTCAATCGCGAGATCCAATCGCTGGTGAAATTAAGTGACGGTCTACGGGCGACTTTTGATGCTTTGATCGCGGAGATTGATGCGTACTTGGGCATCCAGGTCGAATTCGATCCAGAGTTGGATTTGAAGCGGCTTCTGGCTGAGGCTGAGTTGCTCGTGGAGTCCGTGACGCAAACCCTGAACACGCCACAGTACGGGCTCAAGCCGATCGATATTGATCCAGACGACGCGATGTTAACGGCCTTGGTTCTCCGCTTTGATTTGATGAACCAGCGAGAGCAAGCTGTCGATGATTGGAGGCAAATCAAGTTAGCTGCGGACAATCTGAAGTCGATTCTGGACTTGAGTGCTAGACAAGTGATTCGGACGGACCCGACTACCAATCAGCCATTCAACTTCTCCTTCGAGGACAGCACCACACAAATCGGAGTGAGGTTCGACGCACCGCTCAACCGCTTTGCTCAAAGAAATACGTTTCGAGCAACCTTGATCACCTATCAACGCGCTCTTCGCAACTTGATGCATCTTGAGGACTCGATCAAATTCTCTGTTCGAAGTGATTTGCGAAACTTGGCGCTGGACCGCGAGCAGTATTTGATAGCTGTAGCAAGTGCAGCTTTGGCTTACGAACGTGTCGTAAGTACTTCACTGGCGTTTAGGCTCGGTTCCGGCGGTGTTTCGGCGCGCGACTTCCTGGAAGCTCAGACGGCTTACATCAATGCACTCAGCAGCGTTGCGAGCCGTCACATCAACTACATCTTGGATCGGACTCAACTCTTCCTTGACTTAGAACTGCTAACTGTTAACGAAACCGGATTCTGGCAAGACTTGCGAAACGAGGAAGTCACACCGCAACCAGCTTACGGTTTGCCTGACTGGGCGTTTCCAGTCTATGGCAAGGTACCATGCGTGATGTACTCGCAGGAGATGCGATACCTGATGGAGCAACAACCAATCTGTTCAGGCATCTATCTTCCTACTGATTCAGGCAGTGACGACAACATAGGCAGCGAAGTGGAATCGGATCTTCGAGTGGCTGATCCACCAGCAGCTTCGATCATCGAGCCGGATTCGGATCCGAGTATCAAAGCCGCTGAAGAGATCGCACCTGTCTACGAAACAAGTGGAGCACCGGAGAGTGCATCGCTCTTGCTGATACCAGCAAATCCTCTTCAACTCGGCGGCACTTAGGAGTCAATCCCGTGAGCTGCGGACAATAACGCCTCGAAAGATCCACGTAGGTCGTAAGGAGCGCAGTACGGCGTCGTGTGTAGTGAAGGTTGCTTCACTAACTGCTCATCTATCGTGACAGCAAGTGTGTGCAGGCTTCTTGCTCGCTGGCAAAACAGGGCTGACACGTCCGCGATCGTTGGTTAGCGGCTCTCTGCGATATTCTACACATAACATCATGGACCTCTTTTGCGACTAATAAACAAGCGTTCTCTGTAGAAGATAGGAGGCAGCGCTGCTTTTGCCTGCAAAGGGCAAAGCAATTGGAGGCAAAAGGTACGTGTTGTAGATGACGATTCGAACCATGAAACGCTTGCCCTGAACAGCAACTACCGACGGCTCATTCTGACACCCGAAAACCTCATTGCGACGAGTGTAAGAGAGACTGACAGATGAAAGGAAACGAGTATTTTGCGGCACTCTAGGGCAACGGAGGATCGAGGTCTACGGTGGGATATAGCGCTCTGATCGCTGACGCCAAAGGGATCTCTAACGCGAGCACGAGAAGAATTAGAATCGAACGGCTGATCCGTCTTTTTTCGCTGAAGATGAGGAGCATCATCAATACGATGGACGCTCGTCTGACTCAACCAGGATCAAATTGCTCTTGGGAGAATTGCGGTTTACATCGTAATCAACCAGTGTAGCAGACATCTGCCAAGTGTTTCACCGGGGATTGATTGCAACCTGTGCATGCGTGCGTAGTCTTCACGCAGTGCTTTACCTTGTACAGAGTTGAAACTTCGGAGCGAGGCGTACCAGAGCTGAACTGACGGTTGCCGAATGACGCTCAGGAAGAGTTAAGGTAAGAATGAGTTAATGGTGTTGATATACTGGAGTGCCATTCGGATCACCATAAACGCAATGAGCATCATCACCGTAATCCAGATGACATAGCTGGCGATGTTAGCGATAGTTCCCAAGGCTCGTTTTGCGCGATCCTTGTAGTTGATGGCTAGACGATCGAGCGATTCTGTTTCGGTGCCGCTGAGTTCCCCGATCTTCACGCCTTCAACGAATTCTTCCGGAAGTACTTTGGATTCTTCAAAGGCATCGCCGAAGCTCGTGCCGCGATCGATTGCGTCGATGGAGCGATCCATACCGCCAATGAAGTAGAAATTGCCCGTCGATAGAAAGGCTTGTCGCGTTGCCCGCTTGGCTTCCACTCCAGCATTGAGCAGCATGGAGAGGGTCATGCTCAAGCGCGAAAGTCCCAGTGTGACGAAAGCAGTTCCCAGCACCGGAATCTTCTGAACGATTGGCACCACAGTCTGATGGCAGTTGAACCAGTTCTTCCAAAGGCCAAAAGCGATGGTCAGCAGCGTACCCAAAGTCCCGAATACAACTGCGCAGTAAAGATAGAATCCATTGACGCCACGCAAGCCGACCCCCGATGCGTCGTAGGTACTATTAGGCGACAGGATACCCTGCAGCAAAATGACCAGTCCGATAACAGCAATTGCCATCCCTAGCTGAATCAAGGGCCATGTGATCTGACCGATGAAGTCCGAGCGTGTCTTCTTCAAGTCATCGTAGTAGTCGGCCATATAATGAAACATCTCGTCCGAGCGGCCACCCATTTCGCTTGCGCTTACCATCTGAATCAGCAACTTGGGGAAGTAACGCGGATGCTCCTGCATCGCTTTTGAAAGGTCTGAACCCTCGCGCAGGCTCGCAATGACTTGCTGCATCGTCTCACGATGCTTGTTGTCTCCGGTCTTCGTCTCCGTCTCGAGCAGCCGCAGGATATCGACGCCTGCCCGCAGACCGATGCCCATTCTTCGGCAATAATTGCCAGCAGTACTCAGTTTCATCATTGGACGTATTGCTTACACGAGACGAGGCACAGGAAGATAAGTCAGCAAGAAGTTGGCCGATGTCCAGCCTACCACTTCTACTGCCCCATTCTAACGGAGGACCTCATGAATTGGAGACCTACTTCGACGATCGAAACGTTACGCAAGCGTTCAGTATTACTGTCCTCAGTCCGCGAATTCTTTGCGGAACGGGAGTTTATCGAAGTGCAGACACCAGTGCTAAGTCGCGATACCGTGGTGGACAGACACTTAGATCCCATTGCTGTTCCAGTTGCGAACTGTCAAGCGAAGATCGCAATTGACCAACCGGCAGGAACCGAGGGAGATGCCGAGTGCATGGAGTTTTATCTACAGACTTCTCCAGAATTCGCAATGAAAAGATTGCTGTGTGCAGATGTGCCGGCTCTCTACCAGATCGCCCCTGCATTCCGAGCCGCGGAATACGGCCCAATGCACAATCCAGAATTCACCATGCTCGAGTGGTATCGGGCAGGCGACGACATGCAAGCCGGAATTGAGCTGCTTTCCGATCTGGTCCAGGCTGTTGCACCTTGGACTTCAGCAGAAGTGATGAGCTACCAAGACGTGTTTGTTGGGTACGCGAAGTGTGATCCGCTTGCCGATGATCTGGGCAGCTTGATCGAAGCCGCGACGAAGAACTGTGGTGTCGCCACATCGTTTTCTGAC
>PKCQ01000326.1 GCA_002862265.1 Planctomycetaceae bacterium
CTCCGATGACCCCGAAACAGAAACCGAACCCGAGTTCCTTGAAGCCGAGCTTTTCGGTCGCAACCAGCGGAAGCAAGCTCCACAAGATACTGGCAGGCATTGCAAACATAAAGACTCTCAGAAGGACATTTCGTAGTTCTTTCGAGTCGCGAACAACGAACAGCCCCTTTCGCAGCTCATTCCAAAATCGCGGCTTACTCCGCTTTCTTGGTTGTGCTTTCTTTTTCGACTCGCTTTCACTCGCTGATTCCCTCCAAGAGAGCAAAACCACTATCACCGCGAGGAAAGAAACTGCGTTGAAAACAAAGGGGCACCATATGCCGACTACTGCAACGAGAAATCCAGCAAGCAGTGGTCCGAGAGATCGTGCCAAATTAAAGGAAATACTGCCGACTGAGACGGCCGAGGGAACCAGGGCAGGGGGGACTAGCTCTGGTGTAAGTGACTGCCAAGCCGGCTGATTCAGAATCATTCCAGTACCCATGGCCGCCGTTAGCACAAGTAGTAGCCAAGGCGACATCCACTGCATGAAGGCGAGAGCTGCGATCAGAGTAGCAATCAAAAGCAGGACAGTCTGGGTACTTAGTAGCCATTTCCTGCGGTCGAACCGATCGGCCCACACTCCGGCGGGTAAAGCCAGAAAGAAGATCGGAATGGTCATCGAGGTTCGAACGGCAGAAACCATTTCAGGACTCGGCACAAGCGAAGTCATCAACCATTGAGCACCAGTTTCATGCATCCATGTTCCGAGATTCGAAATCAGCCCTGCGATCCAGAAGCTACGAAAGAGTGGTATTTTCAATGGCGCGAAAGGCTTCGCAAGTTCGTCGTCGGCGACCGCTGGCTGAAATCCAGTCGCTTCTGTCTCCGGCCCGGCCGATCGGAGCATCTCGGGTCCGCGGGCTTTTTCTATTTCCGAGCCGTTCAATGGTTTTCCACCTCGCGAGCGTCCAGAACCAGGGCCCGCACGCGTCTCTATTTCAACAATTATCGATATGAGGTTGGTCGTTATCGCTACCACTGTCAAGATATAGGGCAAGCAAGGCGAGCGCGAAGTACTAACCAATCTTTCCTGCATCACTCTCCGTGGATTGGCATGTTATGCTAACTACCTACGATGTTGGTGCAGCAGCGTCAGATCGCACTTGGAGCGTTGAGCAGCTCAAGATATCGTAATTTCTCCGCTCGGCGGATACAGTTCCGCATCTTCCTGTCTCTCGGTATTTCAATCTTTTGCGCCGTCCAGCAAAATCTTCGTTCGTTCCCGCGACCGGCGTACACTGGCTTTTGCCGCTATACGATCCTTTGGTCGCATTCTGCACTCGCGAAGGGAAGTCGAAGCAATGGCTGTTAAACCAAATCGAATTTGAATCCGAACAGCAAATTCTTGACTTCGGCTGTGGTAGCGGCACATTGCTTTCCGCCATGGCTGATTGTGCGAAGAGCCTGGGATACGATGGCTTACGCTTTGTTGGTGTTGACGCAGACGAGAGAATTCTCCGCCAAGCCGAATCGAAGCTGGGGCACGTAAATGATGGTTCCTCTACAAGCGTCGAATTACTTTGTCATCACGGACCAAGATTGCCGTATGCATCCGACCAGTTCGATGCATGTGTCTGCTCGCTTGTCTTTCATCACCTTACAGCGGAAGAAAAGAAAGGCACGCTTGGAGAATTCCGACGCATCCTCCGGCCTGGGAGCTCGCTGTATCTGATGGATTACGGGCGTCCTTCGCACGTTCTGGCCGCAACATGCTTTATCGTGGTCCGTAGCTTGGATGGTTGGCGGCAAACGGCTGACAATGCAACGGGTCAATTACCATCCCTCCTAGAGAAAGCCGGCTTTCAGGATGTCCAAGAGCTGTTTCATATGCAAACGATTCTTGGAACTTTGTACGCTTGGAGGGCTATCGCTTGACGCTTTCTTGTTGGAATTTGAATAGGAGAAGTGCAGAGACCGAACGAAAAAACACGAGCCGCGGAGACGACTCGTGTTTTGAAACTTCTAAGTCTCTCGCAAGTTGTGAATCAAGCAAGCGAGGTTTCGAAAGTGTATGTTAGCTCTTCTTCTTGGCTGGCGCGTACTTCGACTTCTTGAAAGCTGCTTCGCTGAACAGTTCAGCAACTTGGTCCTTGGCGTCCATCCTCTCAGCCTTGGCCTTGCAGTTGCCACAGCAGAAGCTGACCTTGGCGCCACTGACGGTGATGGTTTGAGCGTCGTTCAGCTTGCCACCAGAAATTGGACATGCGTTCTGAACGTATTGCTTGGTTGCGACTAGCTGGTGATTAGCCTTCGCAGCCAGCTTAGACTTGGCCTTGTCGTCCATCTTCTCAAACTTGCCTTTGCAGCCACCGCAGCAGAAGTAGACTTTGCCTTTCTTCCATTCTGCAGACTGTGCGGCGTTCGCGGTCTTCTTTGAAACCATCAGGCATTTTACGCCCTTCAGTGCGTCTTCTGGAGCAGCAGCAACGGCGAAAGCAGCCATACCGAAGCAGAGCACAGCAGCGGGAAGGAAAAAGCGTCGAAACATTGTTAATCTCCGATTTGGTGAGAGGGAACCTGCGTCTCCCGAGCAGGAGAACAGTGGTAGGATTTTCACTTGGTTAACTGAGAATACAAGAAATCGTCGGGTTGTGTAAAGCAAGACAAAAAAAACCTCTCAGAACGGACAAAATTCCGACTTTGATGGCTGATTTCGGTGAGAGTGGGAAGCCAATCGAGCCGCGGTAGGGGTGCGGAGTTCGCGATTCAGCCAGAGTTCACCTTTGAGATTTACGCGGTTTGGCCCTAAGCCATTATCTCGGCCTTGAGTTCGTCGTAGCTCTTTTGCTCGAGTTCTTCCTGTTCGGTCTCTTCAACTTTGTAGCTCAACCGCATCGTCAAGAGATTGCGGCCTTGGGTCTTCGACTCGTATAACGCCTCGTCTGCTCGATCGTAAATCGATCGTGGCGAATCATTCTCTCGAACTGACGTGAGCCCCATGCTCATGGTGACGACCGTCGTTTCGTTCTCATCTCCGACCACCAAATCAAGGTTTTCGATGGAGACACGAATGTGAGAGCCAACAATAGCCACTTCTTCTTCGCTGGTGTTGTCCAGTAAAACAGCGAACTCGTCGCCGCCAAGTCGACAGACGATATCGCCAGGCCGAACACTCGATTTCAATGCATCGCCAATGTCTACAAGTACTCCGTCGCCAGCGGAATGCCCGAATGTATCGTTAATCCGCTTAAATCTATCGACATCGATCAACATCAGGGCAAAGCAACGGCCCTTGGCCATCATCTTAGACATCAGGTATCGCATAGCTTCATGAAAGGCTTTGCGGTTTCCCAATTGGCAAAGACCATCGGTCGTCGCTTCTCTCTTGCGTTTGTCGAGCTCTTCCGCCTGTTTTTCAAGCTGGTAACGGCTTTGCACCAACTCGTTTTCCAACTTGCGATTCGACTGCACCATTGAAGTTATGTCGGTAAGCAAGCGGGACTGAAGATTCTCCACATCGCCATTAGCTTCAATGGCAGACAGATCACGTTCAGCCTTAACCAGAGCCGCATTGTGAACGTCAACATCCTCATTCAGCTTACGTGTACTGCTAAGTAACGACGTAAGTGCTTCAGGGGTTCTTTCACGGTCTTTGCGTAGCTGACGCGGCTCATGCAGAAGCGTAAAGCAGCGGCCACTAAGAAAACCCACCAAACCTCCTACAGCCAAGGCCGTAAGACAGCTGAGGATGAGTATGAAGATTGATTCTGGATCAGTTGCGTAATTCATGCCTCGCGGTCGGGGGGGGCGCGACATATCAATGGATTTGCGATGCCGAACTCTAGGCCGTAAGACACGGCAGGGATGGGAATTACACCCCCGAAGCAATTCGGTGGTTCATCCTCCATAGCGAGATTGGCGATTGTGGCGATTTTGAACGGCTGCAACTAGATTGTTTCACGAGAGTAGGACAGAAACGGTTAGATCGTAAGGACGAGGTTCGGACGAGACGAGAATGGCTCCATTCTGCCATTTGAGACCACGCGTACGGACTGGACCTATCGCGGCGACTCGACTGGTGTTAGATTAATCTCGCTAGATAAATTTTCTTGGGGAAGAACGATGGCGAAGAAAGCCTCAGCACGACACATTTTGGTTGATAGCGAAACGCGTTGTTTGGAATTGAAGTCACAGATAGAAGGCGGAGCGGATTTTGCCGCAGTCGCAGCCGAAAATTCGTCTTGCCCGTCTGGAGCCAATGGAGGCGAGCTTGGTGAGTTCGGCCCAGGACAGATGGTTCGCGAGTTTGACGAAGTGGTTTTCAGTGGCGAATTGAACACGGTGCACGGGCCAGTCCAGACGCAGTTCGGCTACCACTTGCTGGAAATCACAAGCCGCACTGAATAGCTCTGGAAAGCACTCTTCCGTAGATTATTGATCAGGAGAAGAATGGATGGTTCGAACTGCCAGTACGATGTTGCCACTTGGGACATCTGCCCCGGACTTTTCCTTGCCGGACTTTGATGGCAAAACGGTAAGCCTCAATGAGTTCCGAGGGAAGAAGGGTTTACTTGTCATCTTCATGTGCAACCACTGCCCTTACGTGAAGCATGTGGCCCCTGAGCTTGCTCGCCTAGCGAACGACTACACCGGGAAAGACGTAGCCGTTGTCGGGATAAGCAGCAACGACGTAGAGAACTACCCAGATGACGCACCAGAGCTCATGAAGACGGAAGCGGCCGAACAGGGGTACAATTTCCCTTACTTGGTCGACGACGATCAGACCGTGGCTCAGGCATACCGAGCCGCTTGCACTCCGGACTTCTACCTGTTCGACGCAGAGCTCAAACTCGTCTATCGAGGACAGCTTGATGACTCGCGCCCCAAAGAGGGAAGCGAACCAGACGGCAAGGACCTGAGAGCCGCATTAGACGCGATGCTTGCTGGAGAGAATGTCGCCGAGTCACAGAAGCCATCGATTGGTTGCAACATCAAGTGGAAGCAAGGGGCAGAGCCAGAGTACTTCAATCCAGCGGGAACGGCCTAAGTTCGCAAGCTTGGACGGCTAGCACATTAAACGAGTTGTCATGAGAGCCTGGATTGCTCGAGCCATCTACTACCCAACGCTCGGGTACAACTTCCTGCTAGGTCGTGTCTTACATGTTCGTCGTTGGTGGGATCCTATCAACGAACACTTGATACTTGGCGCCAGGCCGATGCCAGGTGATCCGCAGCGATTCTCAGACATGGGAGTCACCGGCGTCGTCAATACTTGCGAAGAAATGCGAGGTCCGATCGAGGAGTACGAGCGACTCGGAATCGAGCAACTTTGGATTCCAACTACCGACTTTCATCACCCAAGCGAAGAGTCGGTTGAGGCGGGTGCTGAATTCATTCAGCGACATACCGAATCGGGCGGAAAGGTCTATGTGCACTGCAAGGCTGGAAGAGCTCGTAGTGCTACCATTGTTCTTTGGTGGCTCGTTCGCTTCGGCAACCAAGCATTGGAGGAAGCCCAGCGTACAATCCTGGAAGCTCGCCCGCACGCTAACCCCCGAATCTTCCAACGCCCGGTAATCGAGGGTTTGCATCGAAAACTCATTCAGAGCCATGTTGTCGATGACGGAGTTTGAACGCGAGATCCTACTCGCAATTGGCTCGCTCGAAGAAGGCGAAGTCGTTAGCTACGGATGTATCGCGGCCCGCGCAGGACGTGCTAAAGCGTCACGGGCCGTTGGCAGATTCCTATCCAAGTCGCTGGTCGACCTGCCCTGGTGGCGTGTGGTACGAAGTGACGGCAAGCTGCACGAGAAAAGTAGAGGTCGCCAAACGGAATCGCTGCGAGCAGAAGGTGTTAATGTCGAGGCTGGCCGCGTAAACTCTTCGCCACTTGGTAAGTTTTCTGGCTGAGATTCGCTACATCAATACAAGTATGACACAATAAAGTCGGCGCCTAGACAACAGTAGCGCCGCTAGAACCAACCAACTGAGCCACTAACTGCCTAGAAGGATTCACGCTATCGAATTCGGAAGTTCTTACTTCGGGCTTCACTAGGACCTTGTTCCTAGGCAATCGACTTCTATTGCACTTTGCGGGATGTGGTTCGTCTAGCGGAGTTTCTGCCCCTACCACTGTGCAAGCTTGGCTAGGTATCCCCTCCGCGGTCAAGCATGCCATCACGTTCTTGCATGACGGCACTGGCTTGCTACTGAATAGAAGTGATATGACCATCAAGCTACACGTTGACGTACGCAAACTTGGAGCCGGCGAGAATTCGCTGGAAACTTCCGCATCGCCGCCCAATTTGGCGAGGAGGCGTCTGAAAAAATGGCAAGAGGTGTCCCCTGTGACGATCTCGGAATTCCGACCGACGAGTCTGTCAAATGACTTCTAGAAGCTGGTGGAGAGCTAAAGCAAAGATCAAACAGCTTCAGAACTAGCTACCTTACTCGATTTTGAATTGATCCTTCGCTCATCCTCTTTTGAGCTGCGTTTCTCGACTGACGAGAGAAGCAGCTATCGCGATGTGAACCTTAGAATAGCCTTTTGAAACTTCAGCTAGGTTGGACAGGCGGCATCGACTAACCTAAATTGTTCCAAGTGTGTTTCGGAGCCAACTGCTGGCCCAACCTTGGCTTCTATGCCGTTGATTGAATCGAGTCGCTGTGAATTTGTCTTTGGGACGCGCTGGAGTAAAGGGAGCGAGCTTCTTCAAGCTTGCCTTTCTTCTCGAAACGGGGGTACTCCAGTTGTGTTTCGCGATCCTTGTGCTTTATGTCTTGCTCTCGCCGGTTTTACTTGCTGGACAAGAAGAGATAACGTTGGAAACAGACTCGAATGCCACGGCGGTTTCCAAGGATGTCACGAACGAAGCGGAAGAGACCATCTCGGCCATAGCAGCCGATTCCAGCGAAAGGGGTAGCGGCGATTCAACCTCTGAAGCTGATTCTTTGGAGCCCAACGCATCATCGGCTGAAGATCCTGATTCCAAAGCGGAGTCCAAACTAGACGAAGGGGATGGCCAAAAAGGCGATTCGGTAAGTAACGTATCCCGCGAAGAAGAGAGCAAGAATGAGGTGGCCGAGAGCTCGCCTAGCAGTTCTGTTAACACCCAACCGCAGGCTACGCAACAGATGCTGCCGGCATCGGGCCAAGTTACCTTGCCACGAGGCGGTCAGAATTTTGGCTTGAACAATCTCCGAACCAACATTCTGCTTGGCGTTGTCCTGGCAATCCTCGTTGTTTCTTACGTGGTTGGTTTTTACCTCAAGCGACAGTCGTCTGAAAAAGTCAACGCCGCCTTGATCCGGCGTTTTCGACAACGAGTCAATGCCTGGATCATGATGTGCGCGATCCTGGTGTTCGGACTGCTTCTCGGATCATTCGGCGTGATAGTCATCTTCGGATTCGTGTCCTTCTGGGCTTTACGTGAATTCATCACGATGGCCCCGACACGACGCGGAGACCATAGAGCTCTATTCCTTGCCCTGATTGTCTTCACTCCGTTGCAATACCTGCTTATTGGATTGGAGGCCTGGGGCCTCAAGAGCTGGACGACTGGTAGGCTAATTGATTTCTACGGCCTCTACAGTATCATGATTCCGGTTTATGCAAGTCTCTATATACCGGCTCGAATTGCAATCTCAGGTGATCACAAACGCTTTCTAGAGCGTTCTGCCCAGATCACCTTTGGTTTGCTGATTTGCGTCTATTCTTTGAGCTATGCACCGGCATTGCTGAACATGAAACTCCGTTTCAGTTCTGGCCAAGCATTTGATGGCAGTACGGCAGGCTTGCTCTTTTACCTCATTCTTATTTCGCAGCTCTCCGACATCCTACAGTGGACTTGGGGGCATTTTGCCGGAAAACGCGTTATTGCACCCGAAATTAGTACCAGTCGAACCTGGGAAGGATTCCTCGGTGGAACGCTCAGCACGGGCCTGGTTGGATCCGCACTCTTTTGGGTCACGCCGTTCACATTCTGGGAGTCGGCTTGTATCGCGATGGTCATCAGTGCGATGGGCATGTTCGGAGGCATGGCCATGAGCGCCATCAAGCGTGATCGTGGCGTGAACGATTATGGCTCTCTTGTCCTCGGGCACGCTGGAATCCTCGATCGCATCGACACACTGTGCTTTGCAGCGCCTGTGTTCTATCATTTGACAAGATTCTTCTACTCCTGAGCACGTACACCCTGAACCGCTAGCAAGCAATATGAATCGCCTTGTCCGCTCAAGGGTTTTTTGCTTGCGCGATGTTCACTCACCCGTCCGAATGCGGGGGTTCGGCCTATGAGGTCCGGGGAGGGTAACCACGTAGGTTCAGCTTCAGCCAATGCCTAACAAACTCTTCACTTTTGCGGCTTCGCCGTGAAACCCAAGAGCAAAGCCGACCCATCAGACCTGCGTTTGCTACTGCCTCGCATGTCAAGAGCGACCAATCGCCGTTCTTCTTTCTCGATACTAGTGTCGGTCCTAGTGCCCAAGCCGCTCAAAATCTTCGTCTGAATCAATCGGCTTCGCGTCGCTGATCTTTGACAAGCCCAAGAGAATGAGCCCCATCACCGCGTACGCGATCGCAAACTCGATGATTGCCCGGCGTGGACTCAAGCCTTCTACTCCTTCCGGCGTGGCCATCTCCCAGATCTGCCAAGGCCAGAACATTCTGTCCCCCTCAACGGGCGAATGGATGAATCCGAACAGTACGAACACACCGCCAGCAAAACAGTAGAGGGATGCTCTCGCAAATCGCCGATCAACAACGTTGGCTAGCACGGCAGCCCATATAATGCTCGTCACAATGAACCCACCTGCAAGCATTCGAATGATTGGCACCATCGCTACCCCGCCACCTGGCACTGCAGTCGCATCAGTGATCGAAACGAGCTTGGCTATCGCCGGGATGCACGCAATCGCAACTGCCGCATAATGCCTCCGCGGCGTTGCAAGAAAGCTCTGCGACGTAATCTCAAGTCCGATGAAGACGAGAATTGGCAGAACCGCGACTTTCGGAACGTAGTTGAAAACCAGACAGAAGTAGCCAATCAAACCTGCACCGCCGACAAACAGAGCCGTCGCCAAGGTGTATGCAGCTCGACCTCCCA
>PKCQ01000252.1 GCA_002862265.1 Planctomycetaceae bacterium
TATCAATCACCCAAGTGAGATTTTAGAATTAGATCAAAAATTGAAGGGGATTAAAGATGGTTTGACGAGCGCTTGTCTCAAACCCGAAGCGGCTGACGTATTAAGCAAGATTCAAGGGCCTATCGAATTCATTAAAACTCTAAACGTCATATTGCAACCAATAAGTCAAGATTGTTCCGACGACCAGAGGAAGCAAGCGGTCCATCATGATGGCTGCAGCAGGCACTTCCAGCATCATCCCGAAAGCGACCTTCCCGTAAGGCTTTTCTTCCTGCTTCAATTGTTGTTCCGCTTTGCGAACAAAAGTCCGTAGCCGACGAAGCTCTTCTACATTGGTGACCATCGGGAACATCATCTTGACGTCGCGCGGTTCTTCTCTTGATCCGCTCGCAGCGCAACGCATGATGGCGCGAATCTGAGTCAAGAAGAATTGTGGGTGCTAAAAGGATAGTCGAATACTGCGCCAGCCCATAAAAGGATTGGCTTCACGCTGGCCACGACCCAAGAAGGGCACGGTCTTGTCGCCTCCGATGTCTAGCGTGCGAATGGTCACGCGTCCGTCAGGGCTATTCGTGATGACATCACGATAAATTTCTAGCTGTTCTTCCTCGCATGAAACACTTGAGTGCGTTAGATACAGTTATTCGGTACGGTACAGCCCGATCCCTGCGGCGCCCATCGCTGTCGCACTTTGAGCGTCAGAAACTCCGTTGATGTTGGCCATCAAGTCAAGCGAAACACCATGCGCTGTTCTGGCCTGCTGATCTCGGTTGTGAGCCAACTGATTCTGCAAGTCAAAGAACTCGCGTTCCAGCTTCTTGTAGGCCGATAAGACTTCTGGCTCAGGATTGACAATCACATGGCCTTCGCGAACATCGACGACTACTGTATCCCCCGTTTTCGTTTGTCGTAGTACTCCCGCGACACCGCTCACTGCCGGAATACCGCGACTCCGCGCAACGATGGCTGCGTGGCTGGTTTGGCTACCGGCCTGTGTAACTATACCGTGAACCGGTTTATCGCCCAACATTACGACTTGGCTCGGTAGCAACTCATCGGCGACGACTATGGTTGGGCCAGAAAGTGGGCTCGACTCATTTTCCAGGCCGGGACTCAAAAAACCGGTCATGCGTTCGATCACATCACGAATGTCGGCCAGCCGCTCCTTGAGGTATTCATCCTGTGACCGATGAAACAATTCGCGGTAATATTCGACAAGCTTGGCCAGAGCGGCGGGAGCACTTAGCCGGTCGTCACCGATCCAAGATCGAATTTTCCCGACCAATGTGGAATCGTTTAGTATCGACACATGCACGGCAAAGATTGCTGCCGCCTCGCGGCTAACTTGATTCTCGACTTTACTCTGCAGCGCTCGCAGATCGCGGATCGACTGCTTTCGCGCATTCTCGAACTTCGCCAGCTCAGCAGCTACTTCGCTGGCTTCAAGTCGTGATCGATCAGGGTCGACGAAAACCTCATGAATGCAATAAGCATTGCCAATCGTGACCCCGGGAGAAACGGCTATTCCTTTTCGCATGGGCCTCAATTTAGCAGAGCACTCAGGAACTCACAATTTGCTGAGCGATTCGTTAAGGTCAATCATGATTCGTGTCAGAGCATCCGGGAAATTCGAAGCAATAGCCAGGGAAAAGCTGATTCCTAGCTAGCGATTCGGGTTACCAGAAGAACATCGCGCGCGAGGTGAAACTCAGAATCGTCCCGGCGATTCGTCGCTAGTTATTCTGTAGGAAGTAAATCAGCTGCAGCATCTGCTTGGGAGTCAATTGGTCTTCCAGCCCAACTGGCATCAGCGACTTGCCTTGATTGCGCAGAAGTTCGATGTGCTCCCGTAGGATCTGGTGTCTTGTACCACCCGACTCGACAAGGACAATCTGAGAAGCATTCTCACTTTCAATTACTCCCGCCAGTGTCTTGCCATTGGCAAGCACTGAATAAGCTTGAAATCGTGGATCGACTTCCCGGTTTGGATCTAAAATGGCAGTCAATAGTTGCTCATGCGTCTTTTCACCTAGTTGCTTCAACGGCGCGCCAACATTGCTGCCCAAGCCAGCTACTTGATGGCACTGTGAGCAAGATTTTTCAAAGTGCTTCCTTCCTGCCGCTAGTGTTTCTGCCGGCTCCAGATCGTGCCCAGAGTTCAATATATCTTGGTATTTTCGCAAGATCTCACTCCGGTCGCTCGATGCGGAACCGAACAATGCTTTGGCACGCGAAGCAACTTCGCGATCACGCGAAGAGCGAAGCAGGCTTCTGGCCTCAGCATCAATTTGGTTGGGCCGAATCGTCTGGTTTTCGATTGCTTGAAGAAGCGCCGCAGTACAATCGGCTCGACTGACCAGGATTTGCAATGTGCGTCGCTGAAGGCTCGGGGTCAATTGGGAAAAGCTGCTGAGGAGTGTCGAAGCTGTCTGGGGATGGTTAGACGAGTCCAATAATTCGATTGCGTGGAACTGCGAATTGATTGGGTTTCCAGGATTCAGTTGTTGCTCGATCCAATCGGTCTGGTCTGCGGTAGGAAGTAGCTTGAGCCATAAGAAGTTCTTGGGTTGTTTTTCTACGCTTGCGAGAATCCTGTCGCGTAGTTTGGCTCTCTGCTCCTGTCCGAGTATCTGGCAAACTAACTTGTATTGTGAGCTGCTGACACGAGATAAGGCTTCAATCCAAACCGCTGCTGCCAAAGTATCCGGCAAGAGTAATTGCTCAGCCAGCCAGCTTCGCAGCTGTTCGTTTTCGCGAGCAAGGTCGATCCATGATGGGAGCAGCAAGGATAGCCACTGACCAAGATCCGCGGGTTCCATTCCTTGTATTACAGTGTCCGGTGCTAGAGATTGAGCTGAATCCGCAAGTGTCGCGCGGAGCAAAGGTAATTCAGCCTGCTTCATCAGAGTTGGAAGGACAGCTGACTTGTTTTTCATGTCAAAGTCGGCAGTCAGCATTGCTAGCTCGAGAATCACCCTTGCCGGCGCAACTTGGCTCTCGCGGATCATCTCTAGAGTGAATTGTGTGAGCTCTGCTGAGAGTTGGTTTCCGAGTTCGTTTGCTCGGATCAGTCTTAACGCATGTTCTTGCACTCTGGTGTTTCTATCTTGCAATAATTGTTTTGCCCAACTCGCATCGAAGTACTGCAGTCGGCTTGCGACGTGCATGGCCAAAACCTGAGCTTCTGGACGCTTTGCATTCACGGCAACCTTCAGCAGATTCTGCCTGCCCTCAACACCACGCTCTACCAGTAACTGGCTGGCCGTTCTTCGCCGCCAAGCAATCGGACTCGCAAGCTCGTCGAGCAGTTTCGCTTCCTTCAATTGTGTCAGGTTGACAAAACTGTGCTTGGGAAGCCGCGATGAATTGGAAACGAGGCGCCAGATCCTCCCACGATCGCTTCCTGAAGTGAGATCCAGATGTTTCTTGATTACGTCCGGCAAGCTTTTCGGGTGCTCGATCACTTCGCGATACATGTCTGCGATGTAAACCGCCCCGTCTGGGCCATCGCCAAGTTGAACAGGGCGAAACCAGGTGTCGGTGGACCGCAAGAGTTCGACTTCTGCTTCTACCCGATCCGCCTCCCAGTACAAGCCATTGTCCTTAAGCGACTTGCGATGGATCAAGTTGCTACCAACGTCGCAAACGAGCGCCGCATCCTCGGAATCAAGACTAAAGCCTGCCTCGTTGTCGGCGATCCAAGTGCCCGTCGCGCCTGTAAAGTAACCAGCTGCTCGGCCTCCGCCTTCGACTGGTCCCCCGACGATGCCCCCCACTCGCAAGCGAGTTCGGACGATGCGCCAAGCTTCGACCGGGCTGGCCCGAAATACTTCTGCTTGCTGGCCATCCAGGGCGATACTCCTCCGAAGGCCAGGCATCGTCGCTTTGAGTGGATGTGAAGCAAGCCAACTGTGCATGTCGACGACTTGCTGCAAGTGATCGCTGTTGCTGGTGACAAACTTGTCGCCCCAGCGATTGAAGCTCAGGCCATGCTGCCCACCGCCGCTGACTGGATGTAGAGTCTTTTGCAAGGTATCAATTGCGAAGTCGGTTCGACGCAAAGTCTGTGCAGGTTGATTGCTGGAACGCAGGTTGGCGCCCGTACTGCTGGTGGCTCCATGCAGGAAACAGTCTACGCCCCAACGCAGGCTGTTGGTCATGCCTTGCACATTACTACGACCAAAGCCGTCGAACCAGACTTCAGACTGATCCGCTTTGCCATCATCGTCCGTGTCGCGAAACCAAGTCATTCTGGGCGGCGTGGCAACGATCACCCCGTCGCGCCACGGGTGAACAGCGGTTGGCCAGGAAAGGCCATCAACAAAAGTGCTGCGGTGGTCCATTCTGCCATCACCGTCGTTATCGGTCAGCAATGCGATGCGTCCTAGGTACTCTTTGTCTTGCTCGCTGTAGTCTCGCATTTCGACGACGAACAGGCGGCTGCGGGCGTCAAATGCAAAAGCAACAGGATCGACAATCAAGGGCTCTGACGCCACCAGCTCGACGCGGAAGCCATCGAGTACTTCCAGACTCTCAATCGCTTGCTCTGGACTCAATGGCTCGAATCGAGGCAGCTCCGCGGAGTAATCTTTGTCCAGAGAGTCTGTTGTTTGCCCCACCCCCGCCGAGCAGAACCAGCTCAGAATCAGAGTGACGAGCCAGCTCAGTGTGCTAGCTGATCGAGGTAAATGACGTCGCGGATTGCCGAACTGCCGAGGTACGATTGGATTCATGGATGAGCTTGCTGCTAGACTTGGTGGTAGTTAGGCGACCGGTAGAAGAGCTTTCACCAATGGAAAGTTTATTCGAGCAAGGGAATACTGTTTGAAACAAACTTGCATTGGTAGATTCTGACTCGCCTTCCGCTTTAACGCTTTGGGAGCACTAGACACTCGTGGAAATATCCATCACCACTATTCTCTGGATATCAATATTAATTGTTGGAGTTGTCATGGCGATTGCCATCATGGCTTTCTTCGTGGCGTATTCTATCTTGAGGCGACGCGTTTCGCACAAGTTGGAGGCACCGCTGGAAGACTTGGAAAAGTTGTCGCAGCAATCTCCGAGCGCCTCAGGCGTTGGCGAGAGTTGTGTTCCACCGATGCGAATTCATCTGGAGTTCACCGAAGACGATCTAGGTCAGTTTGGCAGCCGTGGCGCGATGGCGGAACACTGGTTGCGCGGCAAAGAGTTTCGATTCTTGGGGCAGTTCGTCATTGAGGAGATGCAGGATGAGCAACTGCGAGGCTTCGCGCATCAAGAGAGTTCCGTTCTGGCTCTGATTCGATTTCCCTACGATGCCGGGCAGCCCTACGTCGAGTTCTCGACGTTGCTGAGTGAGGATGAGTTGGCGGGTGTGGCCAACCCACCCAGAAAAACTCTGCAACTACCAGAGGACGCGCCCGGCGAGTACTTTTTTGAAGATCTCTCTATCGACCTGCTCAATCGTATGTGGGAGGCGACAGCAGCCATTTTACTAACACACTCCGTACTGCCGGTCCCTCAAGACCAGGTCGCGTTTGCGGAGCTGTTCGAACGGGCACACGCGGCCGAGTTGGATTATCGGATGGAGCGTGGTGGACTAAGCTCGAGCGAAATCGAGGAAACTTTTGCTCAGCAAGGAATCGTTGCTAGTAGTTTTGACATCGATGCGATCCAGCAGCAGTGGCAAGTTGCAATCGAGAAGCACCTGATGGACTTTTCGTCTAAAGCATCTAATTGTTACTATTCGGGTAGGCAAGTATTGATCGTTTACGAGGGCAGTCAGCATCGCTACCTACTTTCCCGGCTAGGTGAATTGCTCGGGCGACTCGATTCGATCCCTAAAATACAGCAAGAACAACTACTCGCTAGTTTTGCAGAACTGCGTCAGATGCTGGATTCTTTTTCACCTCGAGAGGCCATGGCTCGCTTCCGCGCGCACTTGCCTAGAGAGATGCGATATGACTTGATCGATCAACTTCAAGTGCCACTCGAGGCTGATTGCTACGTCTTGCCCAGCTCAATGTAGTGGACTTCGCCAGAAGTCCCAAAGAGGCTCGGGATCAATCCCAGGCTTAAAGTAGTGCTTGTAGCCCTTTTTTCAATCGTCCGAGCCCTTCGATCACTGAGTCCTCTTTGAGTGCTCCATAGGAGACTCGAATCTGGCAGCTAGTTTCGATTCCGAAAGTGTTTCCAGGCAGTGTCGCGACGCCGAAGCGAGAGATTAGCTCGCGCACAAGCTCCATATCGCCACGGTCTGTGTCTAGTTGCAAGAGCATGTAAAAAGCTCCGCCAGGAATTGGCGCTCGACAGCCGGGAAGTCCATCTAGCTCTTCAAGAATTACATTCCGAACTTTCTCCAAGGACTCAACATGTGGCTCTACCCATTCACGCCCTGCCTGCAGTGCTGCGGCAGCGACATCTTGGTTCAACATTGGTGGGCAAACCAAGTTAGTGTCTTGGATCTTCTTAACAGGCATCAGCAGGTCATCAGGAACAACCATGTAGCCACAACGCCAGCCAGCTAATCCGTACGCTTTCGAAAGCGTGAACAGCGAGATGGTGTGCCGCGCTGCTCCCGGCAAAGAGCCAGGCGAGAAGTGTTCAGCGCCGTCATAAGTGAAATACTCGTAAGCTTCATCCGAAATATGAAAGATCTCGCTCTTTCGGCAGAGTTGGTTGATGCGTGCCAGAGCTTTTCGAGAGTAGATCGCGCCCGTTGGATTGTTGGGTGAGATCGTTACGATGGCTCGCGTTCGGGAAGTAATCGCTGCCTCTAACGCAGCAAGATCGAGTTGGTAATCGGATGTTGTTGCAACCACGACAGCCTTGCAGCCAGCGATCTCGATCGCCATTTCATAATTGAAATAGTAAGGGCTTTGGACGATGATCTCGTCGCCAACGTCTGCGATAGCCAAAACGGCATTCAGAAACCCCATGTTCGAGCCAGCGGTGTAGACAACTTTGCAGCCATCAGTCCGAATCTGGTTTTCGGACTGTAGCTTTTCATTCAGGAGTGAACGCAGGGGAGGCGTTCCTTGTACATCACCGTAACGATGGTGAATCTCGTGTAATTTTTGCGTCGCATTAATCGCATTTGGCGGCGGAGCGTAATGAACCATTCCTTGGCCCAGGGAGATCGTGCCAGGGTGATCCGCAATGAGCGAGCCCACGATGGGAATCACTGGAGCTTGTACTTTTTCAATGCGAGTTGCGACTCGTTTCGTCATGCGGGGTTCCGTTTGGGAAGCTGCCAGAAGTCACTGCTCTCCTTCAAGTCCAACCGTGCGGAATCTGCGAAAAGTCCTTGTCCACACTGCTGGGTGGGATACCGACCACAATACCTTCAAGCGGATCTTGCAAGACTTTCGGAGAGGCGAATCATTGTAGCGGCTGATGTATTGGCTGCTATCAAAACTCACGCACCCTTCAATCGCAACAAAACTTCAATGACTTGGATCAAGGCGATCGCGTTTGAAAAGTCCTCTGGACCCTTAAAAACTTGTATGACCGACTTCGCTCATCGGACGATCAGATTGATCAGATTCTGATGGCTTACAGCTTGCGGCCGCACAGTCTGACAGGCCACATGACTCAGTCAAAAACGTTTTGCACCATCATGTCAATAAACTGCCGAAATGGTATCTGGAGACGATTGGCGTTTTCGTCAGTCAGCTCAATGAGTGCGAGTATTGCGTGCAACATCATTTTCACCGGCTCAAGCGGCTGTTTGACAACGACGAACGGCCCAGCGTGATCTGGTAGACGATTCAGACTGGAAAGCTGGTAGCGGCATTCGACGCCAAGCAGATTTTAGGGCTCAACTATGCTCGGCTGCCAACGCTGGAGCCAGCCAAAGTCACATCATCATCGGTAGCGTCAATGCGAAAGTCGGGGTTTGAAGATGGATGAGATCCGAGAAGTAAACCAGGTCACTGCGTACTTTTGCTACGTCAATAGAACTGTGTTTGGACTAGCAGTCAGCATTGCTGGAGAGGTGCTCGGTCTTTCGCCAAACGATGATGCCTCGGAGGACAATTGGGAGCATCAGAGCTGATTTCTACGCGAATGTTTCGCTCAACCTACTTTTTCTTTTCCTCGCCGACAACGAGCTCGTCACCGTCTTTAAGTTCACCTGAGATTAGCTCGGTGTAGCGACTGTCGGATATACCGACTTCAATTGCTCGAGCTCGCAGTAGCTTGCCGTCAAATACCCAGACGTGACGTTTCTGACCATTTACACTCGCTTTGGCTCGTTCTTGCGCCGAACGGTCCGCGGCTTCCTGATCTGTGCTTTGCTCATTCGCCTCTTCAACACCATCGAGGATCTTGTGATCATCTGGGTGAACGTGCTTGCGATTCGGTGGGTAGAATCGAAGGGCTGCATTTGGAATTTTGACGATCGAAGTTTTCTCTTCAACTTGAAAAGAAAGACTCGCTGTCATTCCGGGCAGTAACTTCATCTCTTCGTTCGGAGTTTCGACGACGACCGGGTACGTCACGACATTGGATTCCTGCGTGCTGCTCAGACGCACTTCTCGAATAGTCCCGTTCTCGAAGATCTCACCAGGATAGGCATCTACCGTGAAGGTGACTTGATTCTGCGCTTCTCGTGCTTGGCGAATCAGTCCAATGTCGGCTTCGTCGACGGAGGCATAGATGAACATCCGATGACCCATCTCAGGAGCGACGGTGAAAAGCTCAGGTGTCTGGAATTGCGCCGCTAGTGTTTGGCCTTCGTCAATCTTTCGGTCTATAACAATCCCGTCCACCGGGGAGCGGATTTCGGTGTAGCCTAAATTGGCTTCGGAGTTATCCAAGCTTGCTTGAGCTTGTTGCACGGCGGTCTTGGCGACGCTCAATTCTGCTTCTGCCGCCATGCGGCTGAAACGCATCTCGTCAACCTCCGTATCCGAGATCAAGCTTGCGTTCTTCTTGACCAGCTTCTTCCGCTTGACGACGTTGTTGCTGGTGCCCGGGGCCTGCAGGATCGTGGGCTCCTCGGAGGGCACGTTCGCCGCCGGCGGCGCCTTGCTCCTCCTCATCTTCCTGACGACCAACGTCACGGCCGCGAGAACGACG
>PKCQ01000253.1 GCA_002862265.1 Planctomycetaceae bacterium
AACGCACTTGACGGGAAGAATCCTGGATCTTTCGGGCTCGCCAATTCGCAATGCAGTCGTTGAGATCTGGCAGGCGGACAACATGGGGTCGTACATCCATAGCAAAGGGAAACGTGAGAAGGTCGACGAAAACTTTCAGGGCTTTGGACGGTTCCTGACCGATTCGAGGGGCCGGTACTATTTCCGTTGCATCAAACCAACGGAATATGTTGGGCGGGCGCCACATATCCATTTTGCGGTCGAGCGAGGTGGCAAACGGCTGCTCACTACGCAATTGTACGTAAAGGGAGATCCGCGAAACGATAAGGACTTTCTCTTCAACGAAGCGAAAACGAAGGAGGCCAAGTCGACGCTGGTTACTGAATTCAAGCCGATCAAAAAATCCAAGGGTGGCGAGCTTGCTGCCAACTGGGATGTAGTGATAGGTATGACCCCAGAGGATCCAAAAGATACGCGGAGCGGTAGGCGCGGCCCGCGAAAAGACTCTTAGCCGCTCAGCGTGACAATCTGGACGCGACATTTCTTGCGTGCTCGCAAGCAGAACAAGTGCCTCAGTCCTTGATTTTTCAATGAAATTCGTTAGCATGCCTGCCTCGGGATGAATCCGAGTCTTCTTTCCTTATAGATTTATACTGCGTGCTGTCAGGGATGCGATTGATGGGAATTCGCAACCCACAAGTGGGTGAAAAAGTCGTCTACGCCAAGGACAAACATAGTCCCTCGCCGGGCGAACGCGCGCAGGATGTGACTGCGAGTGCTAAGGGAGATGGCTACACCTACATCGTCGAAAAGTACTGGATCGTCAAAGCAGTGCTCGACGATGGGCAGCTTGTGTTAAAGACGCGACGAGGCAAGGAGCATATTATTTCGCCCGATCACCCAAGTCTTCGCGTCGCCTCGATTTGGGAAAAGCTCTTTCTGGGCGGACGCTTTCCGAGCCTCGACTAACCCCAGTTTTGAGTCCTTCCCATGTTATCGTTCAGACCATCTCTGTTGCTAATCCTCAGCTTCTGTTTTCTTTGCTCGGTGGTTTCAGCCCAGGAGAAGAAGATCGCAATCACCATTGATGATGGTCCCGCTATTAAGGCAGCTGAGCTTGAAGACTGGTTGCGCGTTGCCGAAGAGCTGAGAGAATCGTTTGAGCAGTCAAAGACACCAGTGATTATGTTCATCAACGAACATCAGCTGGACGTATTTGGTCAGCGTGAGCAACGCCGAAAGGTGCTTGAGAAGTGGTTGAATGCTGGATTTGAGCTTGGCAATCACACTTACTCGCACAAGAAACTCCGAGACACACCTATCGAAGATTACTTCGATGACATTATCCGCGGAGAGAAGGTCACGCGTCCGCTAGTTGAAGGGCGAGGCGAAGAACTCGTTTGGTATCGATATCCGTACTTGTCGAGCGGCCGCGGAGAACAGGCGACGCGAGTAGAGAAGTTTCTCGCGCGAAAGAAGTACCGCATTGCACCGGTGACGGTCGATTACCACGATTATAGTTTTTCAAACAATTACAGTCGCTTTCTTCGAGCTGGCAATCAGCAAGGGGCAGATCGCGTCTATGAGGGAATGTCGCGAGCTTTAGATGTTGCCTTTGATCGCGCAGAGAAAAATTCGCAGCAGTTTTTCGGTCGGCAGATAAAGCATGTGTTGCTAATCCACTGCAATGAACTGAATGCCAAGACTTTGCCAAAAACGTTAAAACGTATTCGAGATCGTGGCTATGAATTCATCACTCTCGAGGAAGCCATGAAAGATCCTGCCTATGCGACTCCTGGTCTTCCGCCCGGTTCACTCGGTGGGAGCTTCTTTGGTGGCATGGCAAAGATAACAAAGTAGGGCTGAATTCTTCGCACCAAACTGGCGTTAGAAAACAGTTCGAGCTGGCGTCTCGCTGGATAGGAAATCAATTGGCCCAAGCTGGCGACATCGACTGACCGCGATTCCGTAACATCGCAGCGCTTTTTTTGGGCCTATTTGTTAGGGATCTGGATCTGCACTTGGGAGCAGTATGTCGCAGCTGAGTCACTGCGGTCGACGAGTGTGTTGATGACCGATTTGATCGAACGCTGAGGCCGGCCTTCATAGATCTTGGCATCCCCTGAGTAGACGGTGAGGGGCTTGTCCAAATCGACAAAGTCGTCGTCGAGAAGAATGGAGAATTCAGAAACCGTGGACTCTTCGATCCAGAAATTGTTTCCTTCACGCCGGGCAACGATTTTTGCTCGCCCCTTCTTTTCTTCTGGGGCTACGTTGAGCCAGTAAAATCGATCGTGCGTCACGTCATCTTGAAGCCAAACGACTTTCTCGGGTGCTCGGGTGCGCTCGAACTTCGCCATCCACTCTACACCCTTGGCATCTTGCCGATCCATCCAGTGTCCCTTGCCCTCGTGTATTTCGACCCAGTGCTCGTATCCTTCCTCGTCTTCGGTTCTAAGCTTGGCCAGCATCTCTTTCCACTGCTCTGCTTTCTTGTTTCGGCTGTAGGCGCCATCGTTGGCTCCCATGTGTAGCGTGAATGGCAGGTTTCGCAGACCGTCTGGCTTGGTTTCATTGGGGTGCCCAGCCATCATTGCTGCCGCAGCCAGCTGGTCAGCCATGCGAGGAGCCAGTTGGTAAACGCCGTCACCACCTGCCGAGTATCCGGTGATGTAGACCCGATTGGGATTAACATCTTCGAAAACGATCATGTTCTCGATCAAGCGAGTGAAGAATGCGTCGATGTGGCCTTGATGCCACATGTTCCATGAATCTGTAGGTGAACGCGGCGCAACGTAGACGCCTTCCTTCAGTTGATAGAGTCGTTTTTGATTACGCCACTGTCCATCGTTTACCCGAGCTGGGGCACCGCCACCGCCGTGCATGGAAATGTAAAGGCTGCGGCCTTCGTTAGGTTTCTCTCCATAGATTGTAAAGTCGAATTTCATCTTCAGCTCGCCAAGCTGCATTACTTTCGCATCGTGCTCAGCCTTTCGGGATTCTCGGAGTTTAGCCAGATGGTTTTGTAACAGCAGCGTCTTAGCTTCTGCCGCTTGCTCTTTCGTCAGAGGTTTGGATGCCCAGTCTTGCTCGGCGAGCTCTTTCAAAGCGGAGCTCTTGTCGAGCAAAGCTTCTTTTAGGGATTCGATTGGCGAACCATCACTTGCTTGCGGAACGCGAAGCGTGATTGGCGTGTCGCGCGCTTCTACCACAATTTTTTCATGGAGAGTGCCGGCTCCGGTTCGCAATTCGAGTTGATAAGTGCCTTTTTCAAGCATGGCTGTCAGGTGATCATTCATATCAAATGAGTCGTCATGCGTCTTGCCGCGAAACACGACCTTGCCCTTAGAATCTTTCAGCACCAAGTTTGCTTGGCATCGATTCGGCCCTTTCGCGCCGAGTGTCTTGAATTCTATTGCAAAGAACCCATCCGGTAGAGATTCTTTCTTCGCGTAGCGTTCCGTCACTTCGACGCAGTAAATTTCGTTGCCTGGCTTGCGAAAACGAGACCAAGCCAAAGGAAAGATGGCGTCCGTTCTCTTGAAGCTAGTTGCGAAAATGCCATATCGTCTATCTCCTAGCTTTTGCCCAGCCGCGCGTCCCACAAACCATCCACGATTTAGCTTGTCGCCAGTTGGTTCGGCTGCTCCCGTGAAATGCCAGCCATCATCCCAGATTTCCACCCATGAATGATTGCCGCTGTTATTGGTCCACATTGGTACGCCAACAAAACGAGCTGGAATGCCACAAGCTCTGCATGCATCAATGAGGAGAATCGAAAGACCTGTGCAGGATGCGAGTCCACTTTCCATCGTCTCAGCTGGGCCTTGGTTCGCTGCTCGGCGAAGCGTCGAGTACTTGACGCCCAACTCGCTGAAGACCAGTTGATTGAGTTTCGCGGCGGCGAGACTGGCGGAGTCTAGTTCGCAGATCTTTGGCCAGAACTTCTCGCGTAGCTCCTGTCGAACGTCGTCACGCTGCTCGTCAACTGAGGCATAGGGCAAAACATCGTTGAGGAAAATTTGTTCCGGTATCTTATCGCCCCACTTCGCGGCGTCGCGGGCTTCATACGCAACGGCAAGGTGGGATAGCAAATAGTCCGCAGAGAGTGACTGTAAATCACGTGTCGGCATGTTCTCGATTAAAAACTGTAAGCCCGCTTGTTGCGAAGCTGGGACGTTTTTAGCAGCGCTGTTGATTTCCTCTGCATTCGCTTCCGCCCGGCGGATGATGTCTTGGTTTGGATGGTATCGCGAAGGTGATGTTTGGGCGGTAGCGTTAGCTTGCGCCCCTACAATGGCACCGGCGAGGAGACAAATCACTAGGCAGATTCGAATTTGAAATTGCATACTAGGGCTTCTTACTTAGTTGTGTCAGAGTTCCAGACAATTATCGTTCGTGAACGCCGAGTTTCCAATAGCAACACAGATTATGATAAAGTTACAGATATTGGGCCTGGCAGAGGCTCGCGTTATGCATAACTAGTATCTGTAGATACCGTTTGAGCTGCATGGCGTTAGGGGATTCCGTTCTTAGAACGGCAAATGACAAGTATGCCGACAGGCTGGGCCAGACGCCTTACGGCGACGCGGCTCACTCAAACAGCAACCCGACGCCTTGCAGCGACAGGACGCACAAAGACAATAGAGAGCTCGCGTTAGTCGCTTGTTCGTTTCCTAGTTTGCTTAATTCGATTGAGGCCAGCAATGCATAGAATGAATCATCTGAGTCGCCGGCGGCTCCTGCAAGGAACTGGCATTGCCTTGGCTCTTCCGGCGTTCGAAAGCGTAGCGGGCGGCAGCACAAAAGATGCCGAGCCGCCTAAGCGTTTGGTTTGTGTTGGCAATCATCTCGGGTTCTATCCTGGCAACTTCTTTCCTCAACTTAGTGGAAAAGACTATGTTGCGACCTCAACACTAGAACCTCTCGAGAATCATCGTGACGATCTGACGGTCTTTTCCAATCTGGATCACGGTCTCAATGGAGGGCACAAAGCCGTCGAAGGGTTCTTGACAGGAATTAAGAAAGCGGAAGCGGCTGGATTTCCGAGGAAGAATATTTCACTGGACCAAGTCGCCGCAGAGCACGTGGGCAGTGCGACGCGTTTCCCTTCGATCCATACTGGCATTGCTGAAGGCACGGATATGTGTTGGACGCGTTCCGGAGTCCGCATTCCGCCTGTAAGTAATCCCGCGCAGTTGTTTCGTGCACTGTTCGTCGGCTCGCCGAAAAGTCAGCTTGAAGAGCAAAGAAAGCAGCTGATGCATCGAGCAAGTGTCCTCGACGCACTGCGGGATTCAGCGGCGACGCTCCAACGCACTCTGAATGCAGCGGATCGTCAGAAGCTTGATCAGTATTTGACTTCAGTTCGTGATGTCGAGCGGCGATTGCGCATGTCGCAAGAGTGGCTCGACCGCGCAAAGCCAGAATCGCCGATCAAAGAGGTCCGTGATGAAGAACGACAGCACATCGATGAAGTGGCATTGCTTTACGATTTGATCGCACTCGCTTTGCAAACAGATTCGACGCGGGTTGCGACACTAGAGACTGGACTAGGTTTTCGCACTTCCGAACTCGATTTGGGGAGTTACCACGGGCTTTCGCATCACGGCAAGTCGTCCGGTCGTATTGGGCAACTACAAGTCATTGAATCTTTCCTGACTCAAAAACTCAGTGACTTCATTACCCGGCTCAAGGAGGCTGCAGTCTTTAAGGATACGCTGATCGTGTTTGGCAGCGGTATGAGTGATGGGTCGAGTCATAGCAATCGAAATCTCCCGGTCCTGCTTGCTGGCGGAGGCTTTGAGCATCGGGGGCATGTGGTTTGCCCGAGCGAGCAATACCGCCGACTGCCGCTATGCAACCTTTGGCTCTCGGTCTTGCAGTGGTTTGGGGTCGAGGCGGAGGAGTTTGGCCGTAGCACGGGCACGTTTTCTCTAATGCAGATTGGTTAATGTTTAGAGTCGCGAAATGCATTCGCGAACCCAAGCTTTAGCAAGATAGGGGGCCTCACTCACGCTTTGGTTCGTGTATGTCAAGACCTCGTCTACGCTCCTGGCTGTCATAAGGCACTGGGAAGCCAGGGCTACTCGCCCGGAACGATTGAATCCAGGAGAACGTGCAGGGCGTGCTTCGAGCAAAATTGTCCCCTGCCCCGAGCATTGCTGCGGGCAAAAGCTTGCCGTTTCTTTAATTCATGCGGATAGTGAGCGATGAACTTCGTCGTTTGTTTGGGCTAAATTGCTTGTGGCCAGCGGGTTCAGTCTCTGAATCTTGTTGCGGTGCGCACACTGAAAATTCCGCTTTAATGCTACTTGCCAATTCAATGCCCCCGCTTGGGGTCGTATTCGGCCGGAGAGTAAGCTCTTATTTGCCAAGAGCTAAAGTGGATCAAGATTGAAACTTTGATTTGCCCTGGGCTAGCAATTCGACCGAACCTGCGACAAACTAACGGTTTGTAAATTTTGCCTTTCGGGCAAAGCTGCGCGCTCGGTATATGGTACGACGTGCGTGAAGAAGGAAGCACTCCGCCAAGTTAGGGAAGCTGCATGGCTCTGGAGAATGGAGAACAGGCGGTTACGTCTGATGCGATAGATAAGCTGCAAGCGGCTCGAGAGCGGATCATGCAGCAGCTTGGCAAAGTCATTGTCGGCCAGCAAGATGTGGTCGAAGAATTGCTGATCAGTGTCTTCAGCCGAGGGCATTGCATGCTGGAGGGTGTACCAGGGCTGGCAAAGACCTTGATGATTAGCACTCTTGCAAGAACTCTTAGCCTATCCTTCAGCCGGATTCAATTCACGCCTGACTTGATGCCGGCCGACATCACCGGTACCGAAGTCATCGAAGAAAAGCCGGGTGGCGGTCTCGATCGACGGTTTATGGAAGGCCCACTCTTTGCCAATGTGATCTTGGCTGACGAGATCAACCGTACTCCTCCCAAGACCCAGGCCGCATTGCTGGAGGCGATGCAGGAGCGACAAGTCACGGTTGGACGAGTGCGGCACCAACTCAGCGATCCGTTCTTTGTCCTTGCGACGCAGAACCCCATTGAGCAAGAAGGTACCTATCCATTGCCTGAAGCTCAACAAGACCGATTCATGTTCAAGGTTCTGGTTGACTATCCGAACTTTGACGATGAGTTCGAAGTTGCCAAAAGGACGACGGCAAAGTTGGACGCGAATGTAGAACCGGTTTTGGGCGCTGAGGAGATTCTGCAGTTGCAAGACTTAGTTCGGAGCGTCCCGGTTGCGGATCACATCATTCGGTATGCACTTGCAATCATTCGTCAAACACGAGTGGGTAGCGAAGGCGTTCCTGAGTTTGTCGCAGATCAAGTTGGCTGGGGCGCTGGCCCTCGAGCAGTCCAATTCTTGATTCTGGGTGGGAAGGCCCGAGCTTTGCTCAATGGCCGAACTCATGTGACCGTCGAAGATATCCAGGCATTGTGTCGCCCCGTCTTGCGGCACCGCATGGTCGTGACTTTTGCTGCTGAAAGTGACGGAATCACCACCGATGACGTCATTGATCGCTTGGTCCAGGAAACACCTTCCTCAGAAGATGAGCTAACACGCGATGCCCGCTTCCAAAAGATTTTTGCCTCCTGAGGCAGTCAAGCGGGTTCAACGGCTTGAGTTGAAAGCTCGGCATGTCGTCGAAGGCTTTCTCTCTGGTTCACATCGCAGTCCGTATTTTGGCCAGTCCGTCGAGTTTGTGCAGCACCGCCAGTACGTGGCAGGTGACGATGTGCGTCACGTGGATTGGAAAGTCTGGGCTCGACAAGATCGATTGGTCATCAAGCAATACGAAGAAGATACAAACCTCAGGTGCTCTTTGCTGCTCGATAGCTCGGCCAGCATGGATTATGGTGTAGGCGATGCAAACAAATTCGAATATGCAAGTACGTTAGCTGCCTGCCTCGGATTGTTAGTGCTTCGACAGCAAGATGCGGTCGGAAGTGCGATGTTTGACAACAAGATTCGCACTCGAATTCCTCTTCGCACAAGCCAGAGGCACCTCACGGATCTGCTCAGCTCCTTCGAAAATACTTCGCCTGCAGACAAGACGGAATTGGACGGAGTCTTTAAAGATGTCGTGCAAACGTTTCCGAAACGCGGGCTCATGGTGCTAATCAGCGACCTCTTGGGGGCCGAGGAGAGCTCCTTGAGAGGGATCAACACACTTCGCAAAGCTGGTCACGATGTCATGGTGCTCCACGTGTTGCATGACGATGAACTCGATTTCCCATTTGCTGATCCAACCCGATTTGACGGATTGGAAGCGAGCGATCATCTCACTTGCAACCCGCGGGCGCTGCGAGAAGGTTATTTGGAGGCTCTGGAGAAGTTCTTGGATCGCGTCCGCCGAGCGTGTGCGGCATCGAAGAGTGACTATCTCTTAGTGCGAACGAGCGATGCGCCGGATGCCGTTCTGGCAAAGATTCTGAGTGATCGTATGCAGACGGTTCGCAGATAACGAGATTAGTAAGGAGTCTACGAGCAAGCGACATGCAGTTTCTTTATCAACCATTAACTTGGGGTTTCGTGCTGGTCGGTGTACCGATATTGATACACCTGATCAACATGCTGCGCCATCGCAAAGTGCGTTGGGCGGCCATGGATTTCCTGCTTGAAAGCCACAAGCGTAATCGTCGCTGGGTTATGCTCAAGCAATGGTTGCTGCTCGCATCGAGAATGCTGGCCATGTTCCTGCTTGTGACTCTCTTGGCGAAGTGGATCAGCGGCTCGCAGTGGTTGGCTTGGCTTGGTGGTCAAACAACGCATCACTATGTACTGATCGACGATAGCTATTCGATGGCTTCCACCAGCGAGGATCAGTCTGCCTACGATCGGGCGTTGGCAGCAACAACCGGGCTGGTTAAGTCGATTGCTAATCAGCCAGGGCAGCATCAACTTACGCTGGTCCGTTGGAGTCGCGCGGCTCTTGCACTGCGCCAGGACGGGGAAACTGCGAGGATGGATGTCGCAGCAGACCTCCTCGGCCAAAGTGTTTCAAAAAATCCAGAAAGTGTTTCGACGCACTATAGGTGCACCATACACTTTTGAAATCTAAAGGGCTACC
>PKCQ01000256.1 GCA_002862265.1 Planctomycetaceae bacterium
AAGCCGGGCCCAAGGCCCCGCGTACCAGCGCATCGAGCTCGAAGCTATGCGGATCACAGGCGCTTGTCAAGCGACCGCGTAGCAAAAGCATTCATTCTTCCCAACATCCGTAGAAAACCAACTTAAACCCACGACTTCCAATTTGCGCAGCAAACGAAAAGGAACAAGACACTTTTGCTAGCCTTTGCATTCCTTCGTCAGTGCGAACGTAAATCCTGCATTTGACTTAACCCGCAAAGTCAACCTGACCGATAGAAACTACGAACAAGTAATCCAACGTGCCCTTTAGTACTAAGTCGCCGGATGAGCCAAGAACCCACTATCCTTAGATTTGAAGATTATCAATCTGAGCCTTCAACCAGCGCCGGTGACGAAAGGCAGCAGGCTCTGCGTGTATCTGCTGGGGAAGTTCTCGCGCTCATGATGCACGCCGCTCGAACCAAACGCATGTGGATCGAGGACTTTGCGGACGAGACCCTCTTTGTCAGTCCCGACATGTACGAAGTTCTGGTTACGTATAGAAGAATCGCGTTTGAAACAAACTCGAAAGCCGCCTAAGAATTCCGGCTCGAGCCACAAAGCGAACAGCCGGCGAACCAAGCGAAGGGCAGAGCACATCGCGAGCGCTAAAGGTGGCAGAACTAGCGCAATTGCCAGGCGGGCAGATTCGCTGCTGACGCTGGTAGTGACTCCATGGTGCTTTGCGGCTTTTGCAAATCTAGATAGCGGGGCACGTCGGCTTTACGGGCATCCTCAAGCCAGGTTTTCAGACGTGCCAACTTACTTTGAGCATTCTCCTCGTCGGTCGACTCTTGATTTGGGGCATGCCCCCAAGATACAGTGTGGCGATCTACCGTTTCCAACGACATGAGCCAACCATCGACGCCCAAAGTGCTTTTGTCTGGACTTACGAAAACTGCACGCAACCCAAGCTTTTCCCTTACGGGCCCAAGAAAGCGGCACAACTCCAGAGCTTCTGAAATTCGCTTATCTCCGAATGCCATGCGAACCTTATTCTTCGTCGGCTGAATCCCATCAGCAATGATGGCGATGTAGTTGAACGCATCTTCACTTTCAAAATCCTGCCGGGGTAGGACATAGCCCTCATCATCGACTGCATAAAATCCGAACTTGGCTTCTCCACCAGGTTCATCGGAGGCCATCGGCTGAAAAACCAGAGCCCTTGGTTCGCGGTAGAGGAGATCTACCACGAGCTCTCCGCTGCCGCTTTTGGTAACACGAAGCGTAGATTTGATCCAAGCGTGAGTTTCAAATGCTTGAGCAATCGTGGCGGTTATCTGTGGATCCAGAAGTGATAGTTCCTCAAACGCTCCAACTTCGATGACTTCGTCGACAACCTGAGTGCGACGAATCCAAGTTGGCTGAGGTGTAACCGTCAGATTCTCGGTGTCGAAGGCATAAAGGCCTCGGTCTAGATGTTCAGCGCCGTAGAAGAGCCATCCAAAGTAGCCCAAGAAAACGAGGGGCAGGACGGCGAACATCAATGCGGCGCCTGGAATGCGCTGCACATAATTTGCCGCGCATGCAAACAGTCCTTGGTTTTCTTGGTCAGAATTCATTTTCGAATCAGTACTGATCCTAGTCCAGGTCCTTGGAACCATCCGGCGTAGGAGTAACTAACAACCTTGCTGCGGCGGTACCGCGAAGCAGATCGTAAGGCAGAATCTCTAGCTAGCTTCACATAGGTTTTCCCTTACCAAATTTTAAGTTGCTGATGCAACTGAATTCCAGACTGCACTTCAACAGCCCGAGCAATACGCCCCACCAAGGCTAGCACATCCCTTGCGTCAGCCTCTTTGGTAACGCCAAGATAGCCTGGGAACGTAGGATTCATGCTGGCCTCGCCCTCCGCTGCGGACTTCATCCCAGCTGCTTCCAGCAATTCAGAGATTTGCCAGCCACTCGGCTCGATAAAAGCTTGAGCCAAGCAGTCGTCGACAGCCGGCTGGCCAGCTTTCTTGACGATCCAATTTGCCTGGAGCTTACGGGTGACTTCGGCTGGATCTTGCCTTTGCAATTCAATCTCTGCCGAAGTCACGATGAGGTGTTGTAGATTCGAGCGGCGGTATCCAAACTTTAGTTCTTCTCGAGATAGCTCGACTTCCTCCGCATCGCGATCGACACCGCAGACTCGCTGGACACGGCTCCCCAAGTCATCATTCTTGACACCTGAGTTGCACACCACCGCCGCACCAACTGTTCCTGGGATCCCGGCCAGGTGCTCAAGTCCGGCTAAACCGGACTCGGCAGCCGCAGAGATCAGATCGCCAAGCGAAGCCGCAGCCCCTACAACAATTTTGTTATCTGAAATGGTCACTGCTTCGAATTCACCGGTTAACCGCACAACAAGAGCATCGATCTGTTCGCTGCGAATGAGCAGATTGGAGCCAGCCCCCAGGACTCGAACTGGCAGTGAGGCAGCCGTCGCTTCCCTGCAGAGTTGCGTCAGAATAGAGCTGGAGGGAACTTCCGCGAAGAACCTCGCCGAGCCGCCGATTCTTAACCAACAACGCTCAGCAAGTGAGACATTCTCATGCACGTAGGAATGCAGTGATTCGGAAAACACTTATTGAAACCCTCAAATATCTGAAACGTCGCCGCCTGCCTGGATTTGGCACTGGCCAGGACAATATGGAATAGCATTGCTCAATCCCACAAAAAAAACGACCGGTCAGGCTCCCCCGACCGATCGTTTTTTGGTTTTTGTTCGACTAGATGGAGCCTTCTCTGCAATCTAACGCAAGACTTGCTCACTTATATCCTTGCCGCCTGCTCGAGCAAGCAACTCCTTCATCCGCTTCTTACTCTGCATTCCTGTAAGACTAACTCGCTTCCATTTCCCGTCTTTCTTGTTGAAGACGATGACCTGGGGAAGCGTCGGCCCCTTCATCAGCTTCTCAGCTAGTTCGGGGTTTTGATCTTTATCGACGTAGGTCACAACTACTTTGTCGAGCTGTCCATCCTTTTGCATCGGCTGCATCGTTTCGCGTTTCATAATCAGGCAAGACACGCACCACTCTGCACCAACAAGGATGACGAGAGGCTTCTTTTCCTTGTCTGCTTTCTTGAACGCAGCTTCGTACTTCAACGGCTTTTCATCGGTGGTGCCGGCGATGGCAAACAATATCGACATAGCCAATTCAACCATGATTACATCCTTCTACATTCTGAATTGCTACCGTCGCTCCGGAGAGCGGTAGATCCCTTGTGGCATCCGATACTGCCGCCTCGAAGATTCCTTTCCACCCTCTGTTCGAGTGCGTCAAAATAGTCCGCGATGTTGTGCATCGTAGAAAGAATCGTCGAATAGCAAAGCAATAGCGATTGCAGAGGGCTTAACGATCACGTTGTGTCTGACGCGTGCAAGGTCGCGCATAAGAGCCTACATGGGACTGACAATCATGCCCCAACATCCGACCTTGATCGGATAGCTAACTTTCAAGATGCAATTTTGTCGGAAAAAACACGCTACTTTTCAGTCTATCCCCCCGGGCACTCCACCTGCCCCGTCTACCTAGAGCCTTCCCGTCGTAGCGATCTTGCTCATTACCCTGGAAAATAGTGATTCCACAGGCAGTGCAGCGGCTATTGGGGCGCTCACTTGGCCACAAAGTCGAGTGCCGCAAGATGCCGAATTGGCCAGAAAGTGTTAAACTCTGAAGAGTGTCGCAACTACCCCCTTCAATCCAAGGGTTCACAATCCGTTCAGGCGAGTGAAAGCGTTTTCGACTGTGAGTTCGTTTTTATCTGGGAAAAATCACTTTCTGTTGGTCCTTTTCTGTTAGCTGAATCACCCACTCAAAATGAAACTCAAACTGGGGCTCATCGGCCTTTCTCAAGACTGGAGAAGCCGTCACTTACCCGCACTGCGGATGTTGGCAGAGCGATTCGAGGTTTCCGCAGTCTACAACTCTATCTCGTCCATGGCAGCCAACGTCGCCCGCGAGTTTGATGCGCAGCCGTTTGACGGTTTCCGCGAAATGCTTGCCCACTCGGAAATCGAAGCGGTCCTGTTTCTGGAAAGTAGTTGGTATGGAACCGCGCCGATCAACGCCGCTTGCGACTATGGTAAGGCTATTTATTGTGGTTCCGAAATCAAATTGGCGCCTGAGCGAGCTGCGGGACTTCGAGAATTGGTACAGCAATCTGGAGTCGCCTTCATGGCCGAATTCCCGCAACGCTTGGCACCAGCCTCACTCCGACTCAAAGAACTGATCGCGACGCGATTAGGACAACCCCAAATGATCTTCTGCCATCGGCGGCTACCTGCTGAGTTCGGTCGGCAGCATAACTTGCCGCAGGAGGTCATGGATCGGGAGCTGGTAGAGCTAATGGACTGGTGCTCGTTTGTCGCCGGAAAACCGATTTCTTCGATCCATGCCAACTCACACAGTTCGCGGGATTCGCAGCATCTGGATTACTTTTCCGTGAGCCTCCAACTCGGTGGAGCCCACGAGAACTCGGGATCAGAAAACAGCTATCCGACGACTGCTCAGATAAGCTGCGGTGCATACATCCCGGCCAGTTGGCAAGAAGCAATTCACTTCCAGCAACCATCTGCAATGCAAGTGCGATGTGAGAATGGCCTCGCTTTTCTGGACTTGCCAAACACTCTAACTTGGTTTGACGAAGCCGGACGTCACCAAGAATCCTTGGAGGCCGAATTGAATGTTGGCCAACAGTTGCTGACTCAATTCCATCGTTCCGTCACGAGTCTTGTTCGCAAGATGGCCGATCTAGAGGACGTCTGCCGTGGCCTACAGGCAATTCAAGTCGCTCGCCAGAGCATGCACGAGCACCGCCGCATGTTCCTTGAGCAATAACACGCGAAGCAACGCATTATTCGTCCTCCCAGCTTCCTTGCCGCGATGATCGTGTATAGCTGCTGATCTCGGGATGTTTCGTGTAAGACCAAATCCAGTAAGCTAGGATTCCAACGAGCCCTACCCAACAAAGAACAATCGCCGCCTTAACCAAAACGCCCAGCAGCAGTGCGGCCAGCTTTTTCTCTACCCCTTCTCGGCCAGCCAGGGGAGTGATTGCTGCTCTTTCTTCCAACCCGACAAAATCCAGATCAACATGCCCGCTAAGGCGGCCGGCATGAGCATGAGGTTTGAATTTTGTGACGTCGAGAACTCTGCAAGCGACGTCCGCCGACGTGTGGGTCCGCTCATTCCACACCGCTCGGCTAGCTTTCGAACATCCTCTCCATTTTCGATTCCCAGCATAAAGAACTTTGTCCTGCTAGAATCCGGACGTAAACGAAGAAGCAGAGTATTCCGAAGTGGATTGTGAGTGATCGAAAGTATGTTCTTGAGCATGATCCGCTGAGCTGCCGCGAGATCTGCGTTGGTGAGAGATTTCGCACTCATCACGCGATTCAAAACGCCGGCAAAGTCTGGACAGGACCTCACGTCAAAGTGCACCAAGTACTCTTCGTGGATACAAAGCAGCGAATCTGCCTTCTCTGTGACAAAGAAGCAAAACGCTGAACCCGCGGACTCGTCGATAATGGGCTCCATAGGTTTCAACTCGCCAGAATTTCACTCAACGGCACCGGTTCGCGTTATGGATGTCCACGCGGTCGGCACATCAATCGAATAAACAGTCGGAATCAGACACGCGCAATACTGCGGCCGATGAATGATGTTATGGCAACTGCGTCACATCAACATAGCGAAACTCGCCCCTCGTCGCGTTTGCTAACGCTTTGAGCCAAGATCCAGATCGTGCCCCTGCACCGGTGCCGAACTGGATGGTGTGAATCGTCACTCCAATTTGATTCGCCCGCTCGTAAAGATTCTCCAGGTCTCGGCTGCCAGGCGCAGTCTCGGCGTCGGTCAGAAAAAATATTACATCTGGTCGCATCCCAATCGCCATCCGCATCGCCTCGCTGTGTTCAGTACCGCCGCTGGCAGGTCGATTCCGAACGAACTTCTGCGCTTCGAGTTTTGGCAGCTTTTCGCCTGTAAACAATTTTGGTGGGCCGCTTAGGCCGCCAAAGGGATATGGCGTATCGTTGTAAAAGATGATCTGAAACTGGTGTACCGGCCCCAGCGATTCAAGACTTTGAAGGAGTTCGCTTTTTGCGGCAAGCAAGGGACGTTTTTCATATCCGTTCATGCTTTCAGAGCAATCGAACACGTAAAGAAAACGAGTGCCTTCCCCCTCAATTCCGAAGACTGACGTCTTGACACTTGGTACGTCCGACTTTCCTCCGAGCTTTCCCCCGCCGTCCCCCAAGCCCACCGAGCCGGCTGCGCTTGCCGCGTTAACTCCGGCATTGGTCGCGCCAGGTAACAGAGCATTTTGCGAAAGGATGTCGCTCGCCGAAGTCTGAGCCGCAGAATCTGCAGAACTTGGAAGAGAATTTGCAGCAGCTGCCTCCGAGTCATTCGTTTCACCATCACCGGTGAGGAAATAATCGGTAGTACCAGCTGTCTGGTGCACAACCGCGATGCCCATGGGCCGGTCTTTATCGCCACCAGTGCCCTTCGTCGTCCCTACCCAGAAGACCGTCAAGCCTCCAACGATTGCAACATGGAAGAGGAGGGAAACCGCCCAAGCGGGCAGGGTTCGACGGATATCCCTGGCAGCAGGCGGGCTCGGAATCCCTCGGCGCTCCAGTCGTAGCAGCTCGCGTTTCGAATCTTCAGTGTTCAATATTCAGCTCCGTAGGCAAACTCCTCAATGACTATTATGCACCACAAACCCGATTCACCGAACCGGGCTGTGTATTTCGCAAAGCAGAAGAACACATAACGCTGATTCGTTAGTCCTAACGTGCAGCAAAAGTGGAGCCCATGCTGGTTGGGAGCGTTTTGACAACGACAGCTATTTCAGCGGCAGGGCCCGGCAAATCAAAGCTTCATGGACGCAGCACGCCGCTAGTACTTGCGCCCCATTCCGACGCCGGTTTTTTCTATGTTCCCCAAACTCGGATTTTGCAGAGATATGTCTTGGGGCACCTACAGCTTGCGACCTGTAGCTCAAATTAGTCGAATCGCACTGAACCTTCGGTCATTTCGCGAGCAAACAGATTGATCATAGCGGCCATTTTGCATCAATGCGGCCCCAAGAACTGCATACCGAAAAAGGAAGGCGACCCAGTCGAAACTGGGTGGCCTCTAGAGAGAATTTAATTGCCCCTTGAAACTCCCAAATCCCCAAAGGTCTTTTAACCACTATTCCCTGCGATCACGATCGCGATGTCAGTCTAGCGATCACGGAAGCTGAGAATATCCAAGTCATTGGTTCCGAAATCAGAGGAGGTATGGTAGGTGTCGCAGCCACTGCTCAAGAGCAGTACTATCAGGCTTCGACCAACATTCCTAGATTAAAGTCAGGAGGAGAATTGTGCGAAGTTGTCTAGTGGAAGTGCTGCTTCGATTGCTTTATTGTTGCGGTAAAATCAGTCCTCCGAATGGCGAAATCACGCCAATCACTGCTTTTTAGTCCCCGTTTTATGAACAAAAATATGCAAGTGCAGCTAAACGCAAACGAGGAAATTGTGACGGCTCAAAGGAAAGCTCGTGTTCTGGTTTTGGATGACGACCCTGGCGTTCTTTCAGTTATTGGCCAACTGCTGAACGCACATGGGTTTGCAGCAGAGGTATTCAGCTCACCCGCTGCATTGCTTGACTCACTCCACCCCGATGACATCGGCTGTTTGGTAACTGATTTGGAAATGCCACACATCAACGGCATGGGGGTCCAAAGGCGGCTTATTGCCTCAGGCAGTTCCCTGGCGATCGTTGTGGTTACAGCCCACGCAGATGTCCCGCGTACAATCAAAATCATGTCGCAGGGAGCGGTAACATTGCTAGAGAAGCCGTTCAAGTCTCAGCAATTGGTCACTGCCGTGCATAATGCTGTAGAGATCAGTCGATGTACCTTTGATCGTCGATCGCGTATTGAAAATACTCAGAAGCTGATCGACAAACTGAGCGACGAAGAGTTACAGATCATGAAGCTGGCCGCGGCCGGAATGCCAAACAAAACAATCAGCCTGCAGTTAGATCTTAGCCCACGCACTGTCGACCGCCGCAGGCAGTCAGCGCTTCTGAAGCTTGATGTTGCATCGGTAGCTGACTTCGCAGTCATGTACGCGACCAGTCAACAAGAATTGAGGTAGCTTAGTCAAAGAGCCGCTACGGGAATACCTACTGAGTTGGAAACTCAAATTTGAGCTGTTGATCATCCTCACTTCGGCCAAACTCGCGGTACAGCAGACTCGGCTGAATACCACGATTGTTCTGGTATTTGCTAGAGCCGTGCTGCTGCACTTCCCCCTCCAAGGTGTGATATAGAATTTTGCAAACTTGAATTCCGGAATAGATCCGAATAGGCTGGACGGCGAACATTTCCAAGGTCCAGTAACCCTTAAAGCCAGCATCGCCGAATCCGGCTGTTGCATGAACGAACAGGCCCAAACGCGACAGCGAAGAGCGGCCTTCGATCATGGGTACAAGATCATGGGTCTCTGTGTGCTCTACCGTTCGCCCCAAATAAATCTGATTCGGACTAAGAACTAAACCTGTGGGTGGAATTTCAATTCTCCGATGCCGATTGGGCTCCTTCAGGTCTAGGACAACCTCTTCGTAAACCAGCAATTCGTTGTGGAGAGTAAGATCGTAGCCGTTGGTGCCTAGCTGAGCTTCGGAAAACGGGTCGATCTTGATTTGCGAACCCATTCGGTTGTTAATTTCAGCGCCCGAAAGAATCATGAGCGTATTTCAGGAAAAGGCGAGAAAGCGGGTATCGACACAGAAAAGACAATGTAGCGAATGGGAACCCGAACCCCATTCTTTACGTCACATATTGCCAGATGCGCTATGATATGACAATGCAGCAGGAAGCAATTCTTACTTGGATCGACGATATGTGCATTTTCGTCCCTTGACAGGATTGCAGACAAGGACATCCAGTGAGGAGACGTTGCAGTGGTCCGCTGATGTTGGGACGAGGACAAATCGTCAGGCTTAAGGGTTAGGCATGGATTTCGTCAAGTTTCG
>PKCQ01000459.1 GCA_002862265.1 Planctomycetaceae bacterium
GAGCCGAAAGTCTTGAGTCCGCACACTGACGCTTTTGTTCTTAATCGAAAAGAGATACCGCGTTTCGGGGACTTCTTTTTGCCCTAGTAGTGCTCCGTTGAAGTTGTAACCATCGATCGGCTTGGGCATTAAGCCTTCGGATGAGGCACCGGCGAGTTGAGTGAGAGTGGGCAGCAAGTCGACGGCTCCGTGCACTTTATCAATCTTCCTCCCGCCTTGGAGCTTCGCGGGCCATCGTATATAGAAAGGCGAGCGCAAGCCACCCTCGTCGAGCAAGCCTTTGCGCCCTTTCATGCCGCCATTCCAACGATACGAATTGGGGCCGTTGTCGGAAAAGTAAACGACAATTGTATTCTCGCTGAGCAGTAACTCCTCGAGTTTCTTCAGCACTCGTCCCACGTTGTAGTCGATGTTTTCGCAAAGAGCCAAGGCTGCTCGAGTCATCATGATGTCTTCTCGTTTAGGCTCACGATACTTCATTGCTAAATTGGCACCATCGAATTTCTTATAGAAGCGGTCGGGCACCATCATCGGTGAGTGTGGTGTGTTGAGCGGCAAATAACAGAAAAACGGTCTGCCTTGGTTTGTCTCAATGAATTCGATCGCATGGTTCGTGAAGTCATCCACAATAAAGCCTTCGCCACGCACTCGCTTTCCGTTGTGATCTAGGGGCGGACTGAAGTAATGTCCCCAGTGCCCCGAGGTAAAACCATAAAATTCATCGAAGCCGCGATCATTCGGGTGATACGGCGATTGCGTGCCATTGTGCCACTTGCCAAAACATCCAGTCGCATAGCCATTTTTTTGGAAGATGTCGGCGATGGTGGTTTCGTCAGGATTGAGCCGGCCTTCGCCGCGACTCACGCCACTGACTCCGGTGCGTGGATAGTAACGTCCGGTCAAGAATTCGGCGCGAGTTGGTGCACAAACTTGACAGACATAAAAGTTCTCGAGCGTAACCCCATCACGAGCCAAGGAATCGATGTTCGGCGTCGCTAGATTCGAGTTGCCGTTAACACTCAAGTCTCCCCAGCCTTGGTCGTCGGTCAAAATGACGATGACGTTTGGTTGGTTGGCCGAAGCAGATTGAGGCAGCAAACCATTGAACAACAACAGAAGATTGACGAGACAGAGACGGGCAAGTCGCTCTTTAGAGGCAGATCGCATGACTTCATTTCATTGGATAAAGAGGCAGCCTATCGACCGCCGATCTGATGAAACTCGGACGATGATGGCGTAAGCTTAGGCAAGGCGAGTTCTCAGTAAGCACCCTCTGCGACCTACATAGGCTGGAAGCTTATGCCGCTTCCAGTCGACAGCTCAGGAAGTCAATCGACCGTCAAAATCACTTGATGCGGGCCTTGGAACTTACCACCCAAATCGACGTTGACTGATATCGCAAATCTGCCAGATGGGAACTTCATCATTGCACTGTGCCCTCGCGCCTGGTTGGCCGCAACGTCGATCTGCAATTTTGCTTCACCGGCAATGACCGTGGCTTCTCCAGCCGGATGGTCGCCTTTGAAAATGAGCTCGACTGTGTAGGAACCGGGGTTGGGGGCCTCTACAAGCCAGAAGCCATTGGAGTCGCGGCCCCAAGGCTGTCCACTGGCGTGTCGCCAATCTTGGCGAGTGAGCACCGTCCGCTTCTCATGTTCTGTTCCTATCACGATACGTGGTGGAGCGTAATTGTCAGGTCGTTCTGAGCTGACCTCGTTGAACCATTTTAGGTAATCCTCTTTGAGCCGATTGAATACTTCGGGACGTTTGCTCGCAAGATTATTTTGTTGCCGTGGGTCTTTGGCCAAATCGTAGAGTTCGAGTTTGGCATCACCTTGGAAATACGCTTTCCCGAAACCGCTCGGGTGTACGAGTTTCCAGTTATCTTCGTGCAAAGCGAAATGATGGAGCTCTTGCGGCGCGTTGCCACGGTGGGACTGCAAAATGATTTGACGCGATGCCCATTTGGGTTCGTTATCAGTCAACAGCGTGAGGACACTCTTGCCATCGATCTTTACGTCTTGGGGAGCGTCAATGTCGCAAGCATCAAGAATTGTGGGCAGTAGATCGATATGGGCGCACAATGCACTGGAGATGTGTTCAGGTTTCACTTTGGCTGGCCAGTGAACCACGAGTGGCGAGCGAATACCCCCGTCGTCGACGTGTGACTTCATACCTCGCATGTCACCTACGTAACGCATGGTGTTTGGGCCGTTGTCATTGAGGTAGATGACGATGGTATTGTCAGCGATGCCGAGGGACTCCAGCTTTTGCATCAACCTTCCGACGTTTTGGTCAATATTGGTGATCATCGCGGCAATTCGAGCCAGCTTGTCGGTTTCTGACTCAAGCCGCTGGGGATTGAATTTGTTAACCAAGATCGGTGAGAAATCAGCCTTGAGATACTCTTGGTAGAGTTCTTCAGGTACGTCGTGAAAAGGGCCGTGCGGAGCGTTGGTCGCAATGTAGGTGAAGAAGTTTTCTTTCTCCTCCGTCGCTTTAGAAATGAAATCCATCGCGGCATCGAAGTAAATGTCCGTACAATATCCTTGCATCGGAGTTTCGACGCCGTTCTTTAGCAAGGTTGGGTTGGTGTATTTCCCTTCGGCGCCGACCGTGTCGGAAGGTTGCCCGATTCCGCCACCTCGGTGCACCAGTGAATCTTGAAAACCTTGATCTATAGGACGCATCGGATAACTGTCGCCCAAGTGCCACTTACCGTAAATGCCGGTCCTGTATCTTGCGTCTGCAAGAAGCTCAGCGATAGTCACTTCCGCTGGATCCATCATAGCTCTGCCGACGTAGGTGTCGATGCAACGCGTTCGATAGTTATAGCGGCCTGTCATCAAGCAAGCTCGGGTCGGAGCGCATACTGGGCTCACATAGAAACGACTGAGTAAAGCCCCACCAGCTCGCACTTTATCCAACTCTGGAGTTCGGATCACCTCGTTGCCCATGAAGCCATAGTCCCCGGCCCCTTGATCGTCACTCATGATCACGATCACGTTCGGGCGATCTGCTGCCGTTGTCAGCGTGCTGCCAACAATTACAAGAAAAGCTGCAAGCAGCAAGGAAACGCGTTTCATATTCAACCTACCGCAGTCTTAATTTGCCTGGCACCAAATCTTCAAATGTTGCAGGGGCAATACCCTGATCACAGTCTAACACGATCGCTTAGCCTGTGAGTATCTTCTCGTTTTCGGATCCGCTCGTTCATGCCCCCACCTCTTGCTCCCCACGCTCGTTCTCTCGCTTTAATCGCCATAATGAAAATAGAGACAACAAGTAAATGCCAATGTAAAACAGGACTGAGAATGTCGCCAATCCTGCAACGCGAACAGTGAAATCTGCGAACGCTTCCGGTGAGAAGAATTGACTTACGAGAACAGACTGCACTTTGGTGAAAGTTTCTTTGGGCCGAGCCACATAGGAATTGGGTATTCAGACGAGTCCCCGCGAGGCAAGAGGCGATGAAGCAACGCCGATAATCGTAATTGGGGCCTTCTACCGCGTGCGGGCACATTGTTCTTCACACGTGCAAGCAAAAGTACTCGGAATCGTAGAAGAAGGGAATTCCGGTGAATCTATGAGCAGAAAAAGGTGTGCGTCGCCGGAACGAATGAACTTTGACGCATCCCACAAAAAGCAGAGGAACGCTATGAGACGCAAAGGGCAGTTTGATCGCGGCCGGATTCTTTGCATTGGTAGAGCATTTTATCGGCGGCTGACAGAAGCTGTCTAGGGCTAGAATTCGAGGCAGCTATGGCGATGCCGATGCTGGTGGTAATTCTCTCTTGCAAGGATTCGGAAGAACTGATTCTTATGCGAAGCATCTCGAACCGTTCATGAACGGCGACTTTGGCTGTGGCTAAATCCGGGTACTGCCCCAGCGGAATTAGTATCCCAAATTCGTCCCCGCCTAACCGACCGATGCAAATCGCTTCGGCAAATGTCTCTTTCATGGCCGAGGAAACAATCTGGATCGCTTGGTCACCAACGGGATGCCCATACATGTCGTTCCAGCCCTTAAATCGATCGATGTCCAGAATCGCTAGACAGAGTGGTTGACCAAGGTGGTTTTCCAACTTGTTTTGAAACTCGCGACGGTTTGCTAGGCCGGTAAGGCAGTCTGAGGTGGCTTGCCGGGTCAATTCCATTTCTCGTTGCTTGCGAGCGTCGGAGTCCCTAATCACTGCGAAACCCCACCTCTGCCCATTCACCTCCAAAGGGCTGAGGAATAGTTCGACCCAGATTTCAGATCCATCTTTCCTGGTGCGTTCAATTTCGCGCATTTTGCTAAGTGCGGCAAAATCTCCGGATTCTTGATATTCCTCGATTATTTGTCGCTCTTCTGATTGGTAGCGGGCCGGAATCAGGAGTTCGATCAAATCGATCCCTAAGGTTGATTCTGACTCATGGCCAAACATGAGTGTGGCGGCAGCATTCCAGAAGTGAATTTTTGCTTCAGGATCGAAGATAACCACTGCATCGTGCGACTTTTCTACGATCTGACGAAAATAGCTCGCCGCCCCCTCCAAACCCTTTTTCAAAGCTGAGGAGCAAGCAGCGGAGTTTTGATTGTGCAGGTGTTTTCCTGGGGAGTTCATACCAACTTTGGCGTGAGTTGCATTTATTTAGTCTCGGATGGGACCGTTACTACGTGGTATCTGCTGGGGACTTGACCCAACGAGGAATTCTTTTTGAATTTCGATTTTTGCTGGGTACTTCATCCCTCAAAGAACAACTTAATTATTCGGCTAGCGGGATTCAATGGCCTGCAGAATCGTCAAGAAAGTTGCCTTGAATTCCGGGAACCTTGCGATGTCGCGGCGTTCCAAAGCCTTCGATGATTGCGTGTGCGTCCGCGATCAACTCTTTCAGCGGTGAAAAGAGATCTCGACGCATGGAGAAAACGACATGCCATCCGTCCCAATGACGAATGATAGAGACTATTCCAGCATTCCAATTATTGGCTGCAACGAGCCTTCACTGAAGCCGGAAGAGGTCTTGACTTCGGCTGCAGGGAAGAATTCACGGCAACCCAAGTCACCTCAGGACGATATCGTGCCAGCTTCTCCCGTCATTGCGGGTGAACAAGTTTCCAAATCGGAACAAAGTTTCGGAGGCGTATCCGAGTCGGCAGATTTGGGTTTCCCTCCTGAGCTCAAAGTCGCAGCTTTTGCGGATTGTCATGACGAAACTCCATCGCCGAAGCAAGCAGCTCATCAACACGCTCCGTTGCCAAGTGAGACTGGTCCTGAGCATGTCGCGATTGAAAGCCAGCACTCAGCATCTTTCCATCGCATTGCTGAAGTGCGTGAACAGCAAGGAGTTAGTATTCGCAGTATGGCTCGGCGAATGGGCATCGACGCAAAGACTTATCGGTCGCTAGAAGATCCGATACGCGATCTAACCTTGAGCGAGCTGTCTGCAATTCAGCAGGCTCTGGATGTGCCCATCGGGGATTTGCTCGTCGAATGCGAAGGATTTTCGCAGCCTGTCGAACAGCGTGCCAAGATGGTAAAGGCAATGAAGACCGCTGTCGCCATTCGAGAGACTAACTCTAGCCCTCGTGTTGAGCGCATGGCAGAAATGCTTTGCGAGCAGTTGTGCGACATGATGCCCGAATTGAAGGACGTCAGTGGATGGCCTCAATTTAGCGCCCGTCGCGGTGCCAATGCTCTGGGCAAGGCACTCGCCCAACAAATCGATATGTCTGCCATCAGCTCGGACTTCTAGAATTGCCGATGTCTGGCAGTTCAAGCAATTGAACCACCATGCTGCATCAGAGACCGTTCCCACATGAACTGAACAACATGTTAGTCCTTGCGCAGCGGGTTCCCTTCTGCTCTACAATCCACTCGTTGACTCCTAAGTGTGTTTATGAAGCCCTTCCTTTGAGCTGACCCCTAGATTCGGGATCTTTCGCACCGGCACAGAAGCGAAGCTACAATGATGGCTTCACTGGTGCCTTTGGAAACTTGTGTGAGAGAAGTGGTATGAGTCGCTGTTTAGCCACGCAAATTGCAGGCTTTTTACTCGTCTTAAGTCCGTTCACCTCCGCCAAAGGACAGATCCAACAATCGGTTGGCAAGGGTGGAGTCAATTGCGCAGCTGACGTCCGTCTTGTCCAGAAATGGTTGAATCAAGTCTCTGACCTCTCTGGCGGTCCGGAAAAGCCACTTGCAGAGGATGGCAAAATTGGAACGAAAACAATCGCTGCGATTTCCCGATTTCAAAACAATCAATTGGGATTTTCAGATGGCCGGATCGACCCTGGGCAGCATAGTGAACTGCGTTTAATGCGGCTGAATGGCATTCATGAAGTACTTGGCAATGCCGATTCACCGGTAGAAAAGAAGCTGGCCGAGTTTACCAGTGAATTCTCGGTCATCATGGTTTCGCTGGACGGAAAATTGGTTGCGCTGCGTCCTCCTTACCACATCAACGCTGGAAAACGAAAAACGCAAGCGGAAGAGAACCGCGTTGCGGCTCCTGCAGTGCAGAGGCTGATAAGAAATACTCTTTTTTCGAACGAGGAGGCAGCGGTTGGCAAGGCGAAGCCGAGACAGATTCAACGCTTTCTGCAAGCGGCACTTGATGCAGGTCTCATAAAATCCCAAACGCCAGATGGCATGCGAGGCTTTCTGGCCAAGTATGGCATCAGCACCGACTGCTCGGGATTGGCTTCGCGAGCTTGCAATATGCTCAATCCGATTGATCCGCTCGATGTGGTGAACAAAGCGAACACTACATTCTTGGCGACGCTCCGGCGTGTGCGATCGCCCGTCCATCTGAGTGCTGGTGACTTGATGGTCAAAGGCGGATCACACGTTCGGCTGATCACAGACGTGGATCGGACGAAGTCCAGCATTGAATTTACGACTCTTGAATCTACGGCAAGCGAGATTTTGCCAAACGGAAATGGAATCGGCGAACGTCGCTGGCGATTTCTTAGCGAGAGTAGTTTCTCAGGATTGCAATTGAAACGCGGCGGAAAGTTTGTCGATGCGTCTGAATCCGACACTGCATATATTTACACCCGAAAGTGAAGTGACTCATCGGTAAAACTGATGTCAACGCTTTAGGCAATCCCGGACTTAACGCACGTTAGACTCACTCGTTTGCGCGCTGTGCTTGTATATATTCTCAAGAGAACGCCGTTTCAATCGCCTAGCTCCAGCTGAGCGCACCTGTGCTTTGTGAGAAAGCGTCAACTTCGATTCCCATTCGTTGGAGCATGGTTACAAACAGATTACAAAGCGGCGTGCCTTTTTCTTTCGCGATGTATTGTCCGTGGGGAAACCCTCCGCCTGCGAGAAAGATTGGCAAGTTATTCGCATGATGGGCATTCGCATTTCCAAGGTTGCTACCGAACAGAATGGATGTTCTATCCAAGAGTGTACCGTCAGCTTCTTGCTTGGACTTCATTTTCCCAAGCAGGCGACCGAAGCATTCAACTATCTTGGATTCAATCAATTGAAGCTGCTCGATCTTCCTCGGATCCTGTCCGTGGTGAGACAGATTGTGGTGGTTACCAATAACGCCCTCAATGGACGGTACTACGTAGTGGTCTTGAATCATGATCGTTACGACTCGAGTCGAATCTGTTTGGCTAATCAGTGGCACAAGATCAATCAAAAGTTGAGCTCGGCCAATGATGTCCGCAGTGGTGGGAATGTCCCGAGGCGGTGATGCTTCGATTTCGGGTTTGGGCTTGTCTATCCAGCTCTGAGCAACAGTGATGTTTTTCTCAGCTGTGCGGATTGAGTCAAAATAGTCGTCGAGTAAGTGGTTGTCCGAAACACTTGATTTTCGCCGAAGCAACTTGGCTTGGCTCCCAAGTTCATCCAAGATACTCTTGCCATCGTCCAACTTGCGTTTCTGTGCTTGAAGGTCTGCGGGACTTCCGTTCAGGAACAGTTCGGCGAACAGCTTGCTCGGGCTTGTCGCCGCCGGAATCATCACACCGCCGCTCGTGTAGGACTGACTCTGCGACTTCATCGTTCCCATGTTGATGGATGGAAAGCGAGTGACACTTCCGAGTTGGCTGGCGGCGAGCTGATCAATGGAAATCGTATTCCTAAATCCTCCCATGCCTGGCTTACGAGCCGCAGTCAGGAAGGTCATCTCACTGTCGTGGGGTTGGCGGCCGGTCTGATCTTCGTGTTGCAGCCCGGAGAACAACGTAAAGTCCTCGCGATGCTCTTCGAGTAGCTTGAGGTAGGGCGTCACCTCATAGTCTCTACCCATCGTTTTGGGCCAAAGCGATTTCGGGTGCAATCCGAGTGCGGTACAGATAAAGACACTTCGTTGCGGAGGCGCGAAGCTGGCTCCAAACGCTGGATTCATCGCCTCGAGCCAGGGCAGGGCGACGGTAATCCCGGCGGCTCTCAGCACGCTGCGGCGATTCAGTGAGGTCTTCATTTGGGTTTCCAAGTTCGGTGTATGATTCGTATCACGCCCCGCGCGCAAGCAAATCTTTGCTCAACTCAATGCTTTACTGGTGTAGGAAAAGCTTGCTCTGGACGACCGAGAGCATAATGTCGCGCACGGGATAATCGGATTTCTGGTGCTGAGTTAGAATGCGCTCGATCTCTTGTCGATCCGCAAACTGAATTTCGGCACCAGTCGAAAATACAATTAGCTGCGAAATAAAGTTTCTGGCAAGCTGCTCCTTCTTTCTAAGCAGCAGTTTCTTGTAGCCTTGAATGTCGATAAACCGCTGGCCATCTGCCGTAACGCCTGTCGAATCAACTTTGGGGCCTTTACGAGGTGGAAGTTTCGAAACGAACCCGAAGAATGAGGACTCGCCGCCTGAAATCCGATAGTTCGTTCGAAAGCCACCGATTGGATTAAAGGACTCTAATGCGAAACCCGGTGGATCGATTTCACGGTGACATTGGTTACAGGATTCCATTTCACGATGAGCGGCCAGAATTTCACGAATGGTCGTCTTGCCGCGAGTGTCTGGCTCGATCGAACCAATTTCGGGCGGTGGAGGTGAGGGAGGTG
>PKCQ01000458.1 GCA_002862265.1 Planctomycetaceae bacterium
TTTCGTAGTCACTGTCCGAAGAAGCAATCGTAGATGAACGAATCCGCCGCGCAATCGACTTTCTCGCTCGCCGACTGGTGGATTACGCCGTGGACGATGTTCTTCCTGTTCTTGCTTCCGCTCTTGATGCTGATGCGGTTTGGGAAGACATATCCGAGTGGCCGCAGCATCGTGTTGACTTCGATCGTCGTTGCCAACGGGATAGTGATTCTGTGGGTTGACTGGTGGTGGATGGTTGTTTCGATCACGTCCGCCGTTTTGGCTCTGATTGCAACAGTTGATCTACTTACTATTCCTTCGACCAAGGGAATTCAGGTCAAGCGGCAGATGGCGCGAGTCGCGTCCTTGGGGAATTCGCATCCAGCCGAGCTAATCATTGATTCCCGCGTGCAGCCGAATTTATTGCATCGATATGCACAAAGGGTGCTGAGGGGATTATTTGTTGGCAAGGTTGGTGTGCGAGCCAAACTACGTCTTGCTGAGGATGCTAGTGACGGCTTGAAGGTCGAGCCGGCGGTGCACGAGATTGACTTGTTGGACTCAAAGCGAATTGCGGTTCACCACCATATTACTCCTCACCGTCGCGGCGCATTTGAGCTGGAGTACGCGTACGCAGAACTGTCGAGTTTGTTTGGTTTGTGGTGCCACCAGCATGAGTTCCGTAGCAGGAGTACTTTGCACGTTTATCCAGACATCAAGCAGATCGGCAAGTATGCACTGTTGGCTCGCACTAATCGTTTGACGCAGATTGGTGTGAGGCGGACACGAAAAGCTGGACAAGATAATGACTTTGAGCGACTGCGTGACTATTCGCAAGATGATAATTATAAACACATTGACTGGAGAAGCACGGCCCGGCGGCAGAAGCTGACGGTCCGCCAATTCCAGACGGACCAGAGTCAGCGGGTCATCTTTATGTTGGATTGTGGGCGGATGATGACCAACGAGTACAATGGGCTGAGCTTACTCGACTATGCTTTGAATTCTGTTTTGATGCTTAGCTATGTAGCGCTAGACCAAGGTGATTCGGTCGGCGTGGTGTCCTTTTCAGATCAAGTTCACACCTTCGTCCCGCCAGCTAGTGGACGTCGCCAAATGAACCGGATTTTGCATGCCGGATTTGATCAATTCCCGCAGCTAAAACAGTCTCGATTTGACGAAGCTTTTCTGTATCTTTCGAAGCATTGCCGCCGTCGATCCTTGGTCGTCCTGGTTACGAATGTAATAGATCAAGTAAATGGGGATCAGATAAAAAATTACATGAGGAATCTGATTGGTTGTCATCTTCCATTGCTGGTATTGCTGCGTGATCACCGCATTTTTCAGGCAGCCGACAACCCCGCGCCAGACCCTCGAGTGCTTTATCGCAGTGCGGCTGCAGCAGATTTACTGGTATGGCGAAACCAAGTGATTCGCCAGATGAAGACGAATGGCTCGCTTGCATTGGACGTTTTTCCTGAAGAAATGACCACACCGCTGGTCAATCAATATTTGGAAGTGAAAGCTCGCCATCTTCTTTGAGTCATTTTTTGAGGCTCCATACTCTTCAATGCTAGCTTTCTTGTTGCTGTGGGCTTGGGAATGCTGGCGATCAATCTCGTCTACTGGCTGAGCGTATTTTTTGGTACTTCCTGAGCGTGGAAGTCTGCTGATTTGTGATTTAGCAGTTCCCATCGACGACGAAGAACCAAAATCAGCTACTGTGCCGGTCTAGCTTGCACGCTCATGGAATCACGAATATCCAAGTCAGTCCACGACGCGATCTCGGCCGTTGAGAGCAGTTCGCAAGGATTGCTTAGAGGGTTTGATACGCGCTGGTTTTCTGCTGTCATATTTTGCTTTGTAGTCTTCTTCGTTGATGCGGCCTGCCTTACGCCGTCCGTTTGCTTTGCACAATCGGTAGGCGCAGCAATCGAGTCCGACCCACGGGTGCAATTCGAAGGTCAATTTCGGATTACCTGGGGTGGAGCAACGGCTCGACAGTTCAGGGGGAGTATCAGTCTTGATAGCGGTCAGATTGATGTCGTGCAGAACCTAAGTCTGCAGCCTGATGCAATGGGTACGATTTTGCCATCTGGCACTGGGCAGCTTAAGATCCAGCCGCACAGTAAAGCAACTTTTGGTGGTGTTGTGGTTCGGGCAGAGTGTCCCTTGGATGCGAAGGTGAGCATTGAGATCAGGAATCCGTCTGCGGCACCGTTTAGGCGAGTATTCTCCGTCAACGACTTGCTCAAGAAAACGCATATTGAAGCTATCGACGAGTTAGGTAACCGTCTCGCTTTAGAAAGACCTGTGGAAGATCAGCTACAGATTCGCACCAGTAGTAGAAATGCGGTGCTCGACACGCTTGATATCTGGCCTGCTTCGATACGCGGAAACTTTACGACTCTGACTCCTGGAAAGCACCGACTTCGGATTCGTCGCAAAGGCGTACTTCCAGAGCGGCCAGTGGAGTTAATCCACGAGGCGGTAGTCGAGGTGGATGAGCTTGGGAGTTTTGGTGATGTTCCATTCCAATTGGTCGTCCCGGATCTAGAGGGCGTATATGAGCTCGAACTCTGCATAGTTCCAGAGCGATCGTACTTGGCTTCATTTCTTCCAGCGGACGACCAGGTGTTGCGGCGTTATGAGTTTGTAGCGATCGATCCAGCAGAGCGTCATTCAAGTAAACTAATCTGGAAAGAGGTGCAACAGATTCAAGCAATCGACGCGGCGAACCCAGGGTTTCTGGCGTGGATTTCACCTTATTTCGGACCACAGAGTATTCCTGAAACTGTCAAACGCGTCGCGCCGCTTTCGAGCATACTTGATGCCGTACTTTCCCACGGCGAACTGGATGAGCGTGAATTGCAGTTGCCGAACTCGGGCGGCAGGAAGTGTTTAGTGCTCGGCCCCGAATCCTGGCTAGCTGTTCCTCTGACTGAGCTGGAGCCTGGCCAACCACATCGCTTGCGGATTCGCACGCCCGTTGATTGGCCCAACGCTGTGATCGCAAGTATCAAGCCGTTGGGAATGGCCGGAGAGGTCTCTGAGTTTGCGACTTTGGGAAGCGACTACAAAATTGAGACTTCCACGCGAGAGCTGCTCCGGCATTCGGCTTTGCAGCCTAAAGAGCAAACCGGTTTGCGAAGCACCGAGGTTGTATTCTGGCCCGCTTCAGAGCATAGCTTGCTTTTGCTAAGCAATCCATCCTCGGAAAGACTCGCCAGCGTACTCGACATTGCTGTTGATGCCTCGAGTTGGGAGCCGGGCGAAATCGCAGAGGTTGCCGCGAATCCAAGCGTCTCTGCGGAACCGGAGCGGCTGACCGGAGTCTATCTCGACAAGCCACTTTTGGGAGTATGGCTTGGCACAAAGCGTATTCGTGATCCGGGGACAGATCGCTGGCTCGAGAATTGGAGCACGTGGCATCTCGCCTGCACTCGGATGATGCACTACTTAGATCTGCTGGAAGCCAATTTACTGGTCATGAAAGTCCAAGCAGATGGTGGAGCTATTTTTCCGAGTCGCAGTTTGCAACCTTCTCCACGGTACGACAACGGCACATTCTTTTCCGATGGTCGCAATGCGGGTATCAAGGATGGTGTGGCGCTGCTCTTTAAACATATGGAACGGAGTAATCGGAAGCTGGTTCTAGCACTCGACCTCGACAGCAAGCTGCCTGGAGTTGAGTTACAGGCTCAGGGAACTACAGAGTTTCACCAGCGACGGCTGGCCCACGACTCGCAAACACGCAGATCGACGCAGTACCGATACGATCCGTTGCATCCTGAAGTTCAAGCGGAGATAGAGCGGATTATTCGTGAGATTGTCAGTTCCTATGGGGATACCAAGGCATTTGGTGGTGTACAGCTTCAGCTATCTGAAAAATCGGTCCTGCTCTTTAAGGGGGATCTATGGTTGCCGTCCGATAGGACCATAAGGCAGTTCGAGTCCAGCATGAACATCACTGTGCCAAAAGAGTCATCGGCATTTAGGGAGTTCCTTAAAACTAAAGACGGTCAGAAGTATCTGAAGTGGCGTGGCGAGAGACTGTCTTCCTTTCTGGCTCGGTTGGGCGGGATAGTTGCAAGGGAGGAAATTGGACAGGTCGCTGGGACTGAATCTTCCGACAGGTCGCGTCTGTATCTGCACGCAGGTAGTCTCTGGAATCAAACGCCGCGCGAGTCCGACTTTCTGAATCCGAAGACGATTTCCAGGATTCCACAAGAATTCTTGCTCACCTTCGGGTTGGATTTAGACAGCTTGAGTGAATCCGACAAAGTCATCTTTGTCCAAAGTGAAGTAGAGGTCTCTGAGAGCGTCGATGCGGATGAATGGGTACGTCAGATTTCTCGGCGTATCGGCTTAAAGTTCAAAACGGACCAGAGCCGTGCTGCCGCATCTGTTCTCTCGCAAACACCATCAACGCACCGCATTTCTGGTCTAGATGTTCTGAGTGAAGCTACTGGGCAGGAGTTTTCAGATGTGGTCTACCCGATTCGCATCGAGTCACAATCTTTTTTGAATAAAGCTTTGCTTCAGCAAGCGCTTCAGCAAGAGCTTAGTTTTGTGGCATTGGGAGCTTGGTTGCCAGTCGGCGCTGAGCTGTCGGAGCTGAAAGCAAACCTGACAACACTTCGTACTTTGCCAGTAGCTCAGTTTCAGGATGTGCCGCTCTCGCAGGCAAACAGTTCAGGACTTGTTAGGGTGCGTCATGCGGTTCTTGGTGAGGAAAGCTATGTCCAAATCGTGAACGCGACTCCGTGGACCGAGGAGGTAAGTTTGACTTTTGCAGGCGGCAGCGATGATCTCTTCTGCGAGGTATTAGGCGATGTGGACCTTACTGTGGAAAAAGAAGTATCGGGGAGGAGACAGGTTTGGAAAGTCCAGGTCCCGGGGAATCGTATCGTTGGATTACAGCTTAGCCAGAAGCTCGTTGTTTCAAGTGCCTCACGAAGCTGTTCAGGCAATATTTCTACGGTGATCGCAGATGAACTTTCGGTGTTGGAAGCGATTCTCTCTGCTTCTGCAGATCCGACTCGGCAAGAAATCGCCGCCGATATCTCTGGTGATTTTGAGCAGTCGACGAAGGTTGGCCTACCATCTGGTTGGAGCTCCTCGGAAATGCCCGGTGTAATGGTTCGAGCTTCCACTCACCTTCCACATTCGGGCCGACAGAGTTTAGAGATCGCTAGTTCCAACAAGGGGAAGACGCGTACTTGGTTACACAGCCCCAATATTCCAATTCCTGTTACCGGTCGGTTGACCATTCAAGCTTGGCTGCGAAGTCCTGCAGATAGATCAAGTACTCTGGCGCGAGTTGCTCTGGTTGGGAGAGCCATCAACGGGGATCGATTCGAACGCAGTATGCTGGTGGGCTCCAAGGTTGACCCCTCGCAGCAGATTCCGAATGACTGGGGGACTCGACCTTTCACGCTCGATGTTGGTGACATTCCAGTGGACGAGCTAGAGTCTCTCTATGTGTCCATCGAACTGGTAGGAGAAGGGCGCTTGTGGGTTGATGACGTTAAGGTGCTCCGATGCTGGTTGCATCCCAATGAGCGTACTTTTCTGCAAGGTCGATTGTTGGTCGCGAAACGAGCTCTAAAGGCGGGTGATCCAGCTGCAGCCGAGCAGTTGCTGGATGGGCCTTGGGCTCGGTACCTAAGGAGGGTTCATCCAGATATGCAGGAAAATAAAGGACGAGTTGCACAGGCAACTCCGCTAGGTTTACCGATCGAAGGTTCGGCCCATTCTGCGGATCAGACCAATTGGAATGCAAGCCCGAGTATTTTCGAAAACATTCGCGATTCGATGCTGCAGCGATGGATTCGCTAGTCTTTGTGCGAACTAGAAATCTCTGAAATAGAACTTACGACGAACCCTATGCGTGCACTCAGGTTGGAAACGGACGGACTCACGCTTCACACTGATCGGGAGATTCCAAAGCTAGAAGAAGGCGAAGCGTTGGTCCATGTTCACCTGGCAGGAGTTTGTTCTACCGACCTGGAGATTGCCAAGGGGTATTTCGGCTTCCAGGGCACTCTAGGGCATGAGTTTGTTGGTACTGTTGAGCAGGTAAAGTCGTCGGATTCTGAGTCCCAGACTTGGATAGGAAAACGTGTCGTTGCTTCAATTAATTTTGCCAACCGGCTGTCGCCCGAGTACGCAACTTTCGGGTTGGAACATCATCCTCGGCGCCGCGTGCTTGGGATTCTCAAATGGGATGGAGCAATGGCGGACTTCGTTCGTGTACCGATTGATAATTTGTACGAAGTCCCGGATGAAGTGTCTGATCGACAAGCTGTTTTCACGGAACCCCTTGCCGCAGCCTTAAGGATTCCGCAACAACTCACCCTTAATCCGAACTGCCGTATTTGCGTCATTGGTCCTGGCCGATTAGGCATGTTGATCGCTCGTGTTCTGGAAAGAGCCGGTTGTAGTGTCACTGTGGTTGGACGTTCAGAGCGGTCGATGCAACTCGCCAGGAAATGGCGTATTGCGACAGGCAGAGCTCATGATTTTGAAAACAGTAGTTTTGACATCGTGGTGGACGCAACGGGGAACGCGCAGGGGCTGGCTGAGGCAGTTCGTCTCACCAGGCCGCTCGGTCAATTGGTGTTAAAAAGTACTTTTGAGAAGCAAGGGCAGACCGACTTAACCAAAGTCGTCGTTGATGAGATACAGATTGTCGGGTCACGCTGTGGGCCCTTTTCAGCTGCCATTCGAATGTTAAAGTCCGGCGATCTTTGCACGGAAGAATTGATCGATGGTGAATACAATATCGAGCAGGCGATTGAGGCTTTTAAGTTTGCTGCTCAACCCTCAATCCGCAAAGTCCTTCTGAGCTTCGATTCATGAGAAAACATCTTCGGCACAGTCTTTTCAAAGCCTGCATGAGGTTTCTCAGGTAACAAGGCTACGGTCTACCTGAAAAACTGGGACTAGTTCTTCAGGGAACTTCCTCGCACACATTGATTCACATCCTCGCGCTTTGCGAACAACGCTTTGAACCCTTCCTCTCCTTTCGCAAAGAAAATTCTCGCACTGCTGCTAGGCTACCACTGGCGTATTGTCGGATGCATTGTTCTGCTAACGGCTCCCGCAGTTTGGCTGTTGACTACAGCGGAATTCTCGCCCTCAATCGTGCAGTCCTTCGTAGACAATCCTGAGGACTACGAACGAGCTGAAGCCTTAGAGGCACTTTTTCCATCTAATCCGGACTCGCTCGTCTGGGTTGCGACCACTGAAGAGGATCTATTTTCTGAAGAGACTCTCCGTACAATTCGGAGATGTGCGGCCGAGATACAGGGGCTGACCTCCGTGCGTCGCGTTCTGGCGTTGCCGAATCTGAATCAGCCAGCAGCGCTGTCCAGCGGGATTCGGGGAACGGCAAGAAAGATATTGCTGAACAAGAAATTGCAAAGCGGCGAGGTGATGGATGCTCGCCGCGCCGCAAGCCCGATTCTGCCGTTTCGACGTCGGGCTAGTGCGGAATCTTTAGCGGCAATCAAAGAACAGTTTTTGTCATCTGAATCAGAGATGCGCTCACTGCTGGCGCGCGACGGAAAGTCGCATGTCATGCTGGTTGAATTGGTTGAACAAGTGATGCAGCCGGATGACCAAGTTGACTTGATTCAGGAGTTGGAGCGAATTGTCAGGGAGAACAAACTTGGCAGTGAGGGCTATTATTGCTCAGGGTTGATTCCTCTGCAGGCGTATGGATTCGAGGAGATTTATTCGGTTCTGCAGATCCAGTTACCGCTTGGTATCGCGCTGATTGCTTTGACAGTTTGGTGGGTTTTTCGACGTGTTGAAGTTATTCTCGTGACGTTACTGATCGCCGTGGTCTCCATCGCATGGGGGTTTTCCTCGGGTATCATTTTGTTCGGAAAGATCTCGGTGCTCATGGCCGCTGTACCTTTGATGGTGCTCGTCATCAGTACAGCCGATGTGATTCATCTTATCTCTTCCTACACGGCTGAGTGCAACGCCGGCACGGAGCACCGTCAAGCTGTTAGTAAGACGTTCTCGGAAGTCGGTGGAGCTTGTGTGCTTACAAGCATTACGACTTTTGTTGGATTCATCTCCCTTATCTTCGTGCCAGCGAATACCATTCGGCAATTTGGGTTTTCCGCCGCGGCAGGTGTCGCTAGTGCATTGATCCTTTCGGTGCTCATTGTGCCGATCTTCTTGGAGACACTTCATCGATTGGGGAGGCCTGTGACGGCATCAGTTGGTGCATCGAGGTTTACTCAATGGATCGCAACGGGATGCCTGCGACTTGGCTGCTGGCGTCCGAAGTTCACTGTTGTGGTGTTCGCGATTGTTCTAGCAGGGTGCGGCTATTTCACCAGTCAAATCCATCTTGATCCAGACTTAACCCAGCGCTTCTGGAAGAATCATGACATCAGCAAGAGTACTAAGTTCTTTGCGTCGAAGTATGATGGCATCAATTCAGCGGAGCTGTTGCTGGAAGCTTCTGAGGCTATCCTCTTTGCACCTGAGATACTGGCTGGGATCGCTGAGTTTCGCCAGCGTGCTCAAACGGAGTTGAATTGCGAATCGGTAGCTGCCGTAGATTTGTTGGTGCGGGCGTTTTTGAAGCAGCTGGACTATAAGAATCCCGACGGGAACGCGGACTCTGCGATTCATACTCGTGCTTGTGTTGAATACCTGCGACAGCTTGAGCCTGAGTTGGTGAACAGCCTCGTAACCAAGAATCGCTCGCACTTGAGGTTGCTGGTTAGTATTCCGCAGACATCGTACTTGGCGATGACAGAGACGTCAGAGAAGCTGGTAGCGTTGGCAGAAGAGACGTTCGGAGCGGAGATTCGGATCACTGAGAAAGGCTCGGCTCCTGTTGTAGGTCGAGCCGTTCGGGAAATCATTCGAGGGCATATGCAAGGATTCGCATTTTGCTTTACGACGATATTCTTTCTGATCGCCTTCGGCCTGCGATCTCTTCCAAGTGCCTGTGTATCTGTTTTTCCAAACTTGACGCCTCTGTTGTTGCTCGGCGGCTTGATTGTC
>PKCQ01000457.1 GCA_002862265.1 Planctomycetaceae bacterium
GGTTCAGGTTCAGGTCATGCCTCACGTTCGGACCTGAAACACGACCATCGACGCCCCCTGTGGCGTTCTTAGTCGTCGCTGGGTTTGTTTCCGCTGTGTTGCTTTCGCTTTGCACCTCAACTCTCGGAGGGCGTTTAATAGGCTTGAGGTTCTACGAATTGATCGATGCGGCCAACATCTTTCAGCCGTTCTTTTAGAAGGGGAATCGGCTGGAGCGTCGAATGGCCTGTGTGCTATGGAATCGCCGACGCTTCGGGTGGTGACTGAGAAACGAAAACAGGTCGAGCAATAAACTTGCTCGACCCGTTAGAACTCTTCATGCGTGGATCGCCACAATCCACTTGGTTTTCACGACGTGGGCTTAGCCAGGTTGTTGGGTCTTGAGTCGCTTTTGAATGTCTGTTTCCAAAATGCCGAATACAGCTTCGTGGCGCTGTACAGACATTTGCAGAGCAGCTAACAATCGCTTGGCGGTATAGAAGTTCATGATCACACGCTGATTTACATTGATGGGATCCTTCGGCACACCGACTGGTTGTGGGTTGAGGCCGAAATCGACGATTAACTCTTCTGGCGAGCCAGTGACGCGGCAGAAGTTTGCGTAGTTCGCATCCGCGTTCTCGTCGAGAACTTGGATTTGCACAGGCTGTGCTTGTTGTTGAGGAGCTGGAGCAGGTGCCGCTTCTGGTGCTGGGGCTTCTGCTGCAGGCTCTTGTACTGCGGTGCCTTCTTCATTTGCCATGAGATAATCTCCTTGTGCTGACAAACAGCTATTTGCGTGGCAATCTCCAAAATTGCCACAAGTTAAACATAATGACCGATGGCTCATCCAGCCGCGGTCGAAACAGTTACATTTCAAATCGGAAGGTTCGGGACAGAAAGCGATAAATTCGCCAACCTACCGATTTCCAACCGACGTAAATCTTCGCCTGGCCACGATAGCCGACGCGAAGCGGTACCTCACAGTTTTCCAAAGGAACTCGTGCTTGGTAGGAAGTACTGATGGGACGAAGCTGTCCATCCGGACCCATTTGTGTGTTAAGACTTCCGCCGACTTGCGACGCCAAGGCCTCCGGCGTCTCTCGCATCTCTCTCTCTGCAATCGTCTGGATCACTCCTGAAAAGGTGCTTAATCTGGCGGACTCGATCTTAATATCGGCGGATATGTCAGTCGTTACAAGATCGATATCGTGTTGATCGATGACCAGGATGGCTTCCATCAGCTCAGGATTACCAATCATGCAAAAGACGTCTGCATTGGCAAATACAGCACCTTCATTGACTTCGTCAAATGGGTTGCCGCTCCAGGACGGAAGCTGCTCCGACGCTGCGACCTGCGGCGGTACATCTTTGTCCGGTGCTGGAATGATGGTGCCCGATTCTGGTGCTTTGATCGTTAAAAGCTCAATGCGCTCCTCAACTTTTGTGAGAATGGCAGCTTTTGAGTTCACAGACTCCAGCAAAGATTCGAGTTGCGAGCGCGCTTGGGGATCATTTGGTGCCTGTTTCCATGTTTCTCGGTAACGAGTCTCGGCAACCTTGAGTTCACCAAAGGCTCGTTCCCTCTCGCGAATCAATTCGTCGCTCGCAAGTGTTGCAATGGTGTCATTGGCTTTGACAGGATCGCCGAGTTTTTTATTGAAGGAAACTAGTCTTCCAGGTTCAATCGCGTAGACGGTCTTCGCGTTCTGTGGGCGAATCTCAACTGCTGCATCCACATGAAATGGCAACGGAATGAAGCAGATTCCAGCGATTGTGGCGGCCGAAAAAGCCAAGGATGTGAGGACGTTTTTTCTCTTCATTCTGCTCGCCCTGCCAGGTGTACGGAAAAATTTGATGATTTGCCAAATGGGTTGAAAGATCATGCCGGCCAAACCAACGACTGCGACGACGCGCCCCAATGCTTCCAATCCATATGGCTTCAGCACCTGCATAAGAAACATCATGATGGAGAAAACAACAAGCCAACGATAGATGTTGGAAGCGACCGTGAAGAGCCCAAAGAAAAACTGCTTCTTGTGCGGCAAGAACGGATTCTCTTGCAGCTCAAGACCGAGGCAGTATTTTTGGAATCCTCGCTTGAGGATCTCAGTTGCCTTCTGCCTCAAGTTGGGTATCTCCAGCATGTCCATTACGATGTAGTAGCCATCGAAACGCAGCAGCGGATTACCGTTAAAGACGACGGTGCTCACGGAACAAATGAACATCACCGAGAGACACAGGAAGTTGAATGTCGGCGAGGTGACCGGATCGCTAAACCACCAAAGATAAGTGGCAATCGATGCCAGGATGAGTTCGACGTACATCCCTGCTGCGCCAATAAATACGCGGTGCCATTTGTTCGGTAGCATCCACGAATCGGAAACATTGCAATAGAGACAAGGCGTGAACACTAAGAACATGAAGCCCATTTCGTGGCATTCACCTCCGTAGCGTTTACAACTCAGACCGTGCCCGAACTCGTGCAGAATCTTCACCACAGCCATCGTGGTGCCGAGGTAAATCCAATTTTCTGCAGCGAAGAATGACTCAAAGGTTGGTAACTTACTTTGAAACTGTTGAAAATTGACGAGCACCAGCGTAACGGCACTCATTCCAAACATCAGGAACACGATCAAGCATGGCAGTGTGAAAATCCACCAAGTGAACGGATTTAGAAAGTTCAGGATTCGCTCGGGATCGATTCCGCGGAATCGCAATGCGAAAACATTGGCTAGCTTGCCGAGCAGTTCCTTTTTCTTTTTCGTATCGCCACGTCTGCGGAGCTGTCGTCCTTGGCCGGTTGCTTCGGAAATCACCAAGCCACTTCGGTGCAACATCCCAACGAACTGCTGAAGATCCTGTAGCGTGATTCGCTGTGGAGCGAATTCCGCCTGGAAGCGATCTTTGATCTCTTGCAAGCTGATTTCATCCTTCAACATATTCAGGATGGCATATTCTTCTTCGTGAAAACGATAGTAGTTCAGGCCAACGGGCTCTTTGACCACCCAGTAGGCACGGCCATGATAGCGATGTCGTTTTGCTTCCAAGTCTGGACGACGACGCAGCTTGAGCGGCCGCATCGCACTGTTCACCAGACTTTCCGCCATCGTTGTCATGAGGTTTCTATTGCTTCGTGAGGTTGATCTAAGAAAAGATATTCAGGTGTAATCTGATCGCCATTGCTACTCAGCCAGAACAATGACGACGTTTGCGGTCATCCCATCGCTTAGAAGCCAATGTCCGTCCAAGTCTTTTTGGTTAGGCAGTCTCGCGGTGACTTTGACTTTGCCACTTTCGATTTCCGGGCTGACAAAGCTGACCTTCGCTTCTGTCGCAAACTGGTTGATTTGGCTCATTCGAACCGAGATCTTCATCTCTGCATTTCTCAATTCATTCGGAGAAACACCACTCAGTGGTACATAGCATTCGACCTTCATTTCATTTAAGTGAATGAATCGAAAGACGGGTTCACCTGCGCGGACCCATTCTCCATAATCGCGAATCCGCTCGATGATCTCGCCATCGAACGGGGCCTTCAGAGTGTGCATCTCTAATTTGATTTTGCTCGCCCTGAGTTGCTCATCAGCGATCTTACGATCCAGCTGATTCTTTTTTTGCTCGTCGAGAGCCATGTCGATGCTGAAACCAGCTTTTTCGGCCTCAAGCTTCATCTGCCTTGTCTCGGAGTAGCCAGCAGACCCCTTCTTATACAGTTCGAGGTTGGAATTGTATCGGTCCCGTGCGAGGTCGTAGGACTTCTGAGAGAAGTCCAGGTTTGCTGTCTGCTTCTCCAAGATCACCGCTGCAGCCAACTGCTGCTTCGCTACTTCTAGATCCGCGTTAGCGACGCGAGAGTCGATGACCAGCATGGCGTCGCCCTTTTTGACAACACTACCTTCATCGACGTTAAGTTTCTCGATCATTCCATCAGCAGTCGCAGACAGCTTGATTTTATGGATAGCCTTGATCGTCGCGACGTCTGCCACGATCTCACCGCTTCCGACCTGTGTCTCTATCTCTGCATTTTCGATCGGTGGCAGATCAGCCAGACTGATAGGAGGAACGGCGCCTGGCTGCTGAGCACTGACGAGTGAACAGGAAACAACGCACAAAGCGATAATGAGATATATTTTCATGACTAGCCTCGGATAGACGGATGAGTTGTGTTCGGCCACTCGGTTCTTAGAACAAGACATGGGCCTGAACCCACTCGTAAACCTCGTGGAACCACACGAAGGCGGCACTTCCTTGCCCACAAGTAACATCGGCAATCACTTTTAGCCCGGGGCGAGGCTTGATGCCATCTAGCGACTCAGGGGTCACCCGCATCTTGACGACCGTACCATCCTCTTTGTGCAGCGAAGCACGAGCGTGAACTGCCTCACGGGAAAGAAAGCCCTTATGGTCGACTGACGGATCCGATGGCAAGATAAAGGTCACCGGCAGCCCATCCAGTGGGTCATCATCAGCCGGATTCAGCGCATTGTCCAGGTAAGACATGCGTTTTTCTGGCATTAGCAGCGAGAGCTCCCATTCGTTATTGGGATCAGAGTCAGCGATATTCACCAAGACCTGGCCAGTTACAACTGGTCGGTGCATGAGCTTGTTTTTCAGCTCCCAGTCCATCACCTTGCCATCGATGGGACTCTTTAGCACGAGCTGTTTCTGTTTGTCATTCGCTAGCTGAAGTTGCTTCTCAAGACTCGTCAGTCGCGTTTGGTATTCTGCTCGCTGGCCTCCCAGCCTAGCTTTCTCGAGTGGATCCGCCGCACTTTGGAACAGATAAGTGAACGTTCGAATTTGCTCTTTCGTTTCGTTTTTCTGGCCGGTTAGGTTCTCTATCTCTGCCTCAAGATCGCGGTTAATCAATCGAACCAACTCGTCGCCTTTTTTCACTTCATCCCCGTGGTCCACCATGACATCAACGACTTCGCCGTTGATGTAGGCGAAGACTTGCTTCTTAAGCTTGGGTTCGAGAGTGCCCGTTGCCTCAAGGTCGTGATCAATACGAATGACCAGCATCGCTAAGATACCGATCAGGATGAGCGAAAGTACGGCCAGCGTCTTCGGAAGGGCCGAGCCCTTGAACATCCAGGTTGCGCGCCCAAGGAATCGCCAGACGGGCATCAAAAAGAGATCGTTGTGAAGTAGTGAGTTATTGAGTGCCCGGGCTGCGTGTTCGTAGACCAAATCGCAGCGAGACCGCAGGTCTTCCGAGCTAACTTGGCTTTCGATTTGCTCAACGATCAGTGCACCGATGATCTCTCGTCTCGAAAGATCCTCCGAGAAATTATTGTCTTTCATCTTTACATCGCCCTCGACGACCTTCTCTGGGCGTCGAATCGGAAGTACGGCAACCGAGCGACCGTGAGAAAGATCCACATAGTCTTCCACAGCTTCTTCCAGCTGGGGCGGTAAGTCGGTGACTGTTCCGTCGTACCACAGCGACTCGCCTGCCGAAACGACTCGGGTCGATAAGTGATTCAGTGCGGTGACAATGTTGGAGCGACTCTCGATCGTGTCCTGGCCCGAGATGGCTTGCACCTTGCACTTGCCACCTTTCTTGATTGCCAAGCTGACTCTGTCACAGCCAATAAGCTGTCGACCCTCGTTGGCAATCGTGAATGCGGTGTCACGCATCTCGAGATTATCGTGGGCCAACCGAGCGAAGTGGTCGGCCTTCTTCCACATTTCTTGCCGGTCAGAAACCTTCTGCAAGGTTCGTCCCTTCAACCACTCGCCGATCAAGCCTGCCATCTGGTCGAGGAAGCGTTGGTAACCGCGCTGAATGTTGGGGGCTGAGTTGGGACGCTGAAAGACCTCAATGATTCCAGCCGTTTGTGCACCGCCAGATAGGGGCGCTACGACAAGCAAATACTGGGATGGATTGCCCTCGCTCTGATCATCACCGAGCATCGAGTTTGGCGGAATCAGCTCCGACTTACCGCGACTGAACAATCGCGTCAGCAACTTGCCGTGCTTCACCGCGTCATCGTTGTCTGGAGCAAGTAGCTCTTGGCTGACATTGATCTGATAGCTCAACTTTAGAGCGCCATCTTCGTCGAGCAACCAAATAGCGCCTCCGACTGCAGCCAAAGCATCGACGACTCGCTTCAGTACCGCCGGATAGTAGTCCTCAGCTGGCGTGTCGCCACGTGATAAATCAGCGATCTCATTGATGAGTGATCGGATCTGCTGCTTGGTCTGTTCAACTGTCTCGGGAGAAGGAGTTGTAGACATATTTCAAGGTCTCGTTCGAGATTCCGATATACCGCGGTAAGTTGCCCAGGAACGAAGTCTTAGTCGATTCGGCGTTTTGCTAGCGAAACCCCAGTGGTGAAATATCGTGGAGGGTTATACCGCTGAGGTTGTGATTCACGATAACTCTCTGAAGACTTTGGCAAGCAAAAAGTTCCATTTATTGCTTTATTTGTTGGTCAAAAACCGAATCTTCCGTTACCGCCGACAATCGCGCTTGCCGAATGTTGAAACAAAAAGTATAAACATTTTCGTCGAGTAAAGGGAATAGGCTTTGATGGAATTCGCCAATTTTTCAGTTGGTGAAGATTGGTGGAACTTTAGCGTCAGACCTGCCATCGAATGGGCCGTGTCTAGTTCGGTAACTGTGGTAATTCAGTGCCGGAATGCTGTTAGCAACCACGTGTTTTTTCTCTAACGAGCCTGAAAATCGAAACCTTCCGCGGTATCAAACCAAGAGTATGAAATCTGAAACGGACATTCAACGACTGCGACAAGCTCTGCAAGAGTTACCACACTTGTCGAAAGGCCCTTCAGCAAAGCAAGTCAAGAAACTCGGAGAGTTGATTGATAGCGATTTGCCTCTGCAGTCTTTTCTTGAAATGTTGCTGCCTGAAGTAACAGCGCTCTTTGGAGGCATTGCCGCAGTCGCCTGGATGAAAGCTCAGGGAGCTCCTGGTGCTGTGTTTGGTGTGCGTTATCGAATGGATGGCGTCGTCAGCAGTGTGACTGAGCACAGGAAGCATGATCGGCTCGTCCAGATCGCTTTGCAGCAGAAGCAACCCATGTTGGCAGAACCGACTGCAGCGAATGCCGAAAACGAGGACGAAGGGAATCCGACCGAACACGCACTCATCTTCGGGCCGGTCCTACACGCGGGCGAAAGTATCGCCCTGCTAGAGGTGGTGCTCGACAAATCGGATCGAGCGTTAACGAAGGCGGAGAAGCACTTGTATTTGCGTGCGGTGCAATTGTTTGCAAATCGAGTCTACGGTGGGCTGCGTCAGCGAATGAGCATGCCCGATCCAACGCTACAGCAAGCGATGGATCAGATGAATCAACTTTCCAATGATATCAAGTCCCTGCAGCAACAGATCGTCCGTACTATCGAATCCCGCCTTCAGAGTTTTCACGGCTGGTCATTCGGTTCGCTAAGCGAGAATCAGGCCTTTGCCAAGATGGTGCACCAAACTTTGGATAGTCACGGACTACGAGTCGAATGCCCAGAGTGTGGTCATCCAGCCATTCTCCGATGTCTCCGAGCTGGCAACTCCAAATACGGGGCCTTTGTATTCGATCACTATCTTGAATCAGGACGCACCTTCCATGGAGGCCGGAGCACCGTGCCGCTCTTGAAAGTCGTCCCGAAACCAGCCCGTCGCGTGGCCTTAAGCACCCTCGCTTAACGTTCCCACCGAGAAGTCCTTAGCCAAAGAGTACAATAGACTGCCATTTCGGTGGTAGGAACAGGACCGGTGCGAGTGGCGTACTACGGTTTGTCGTCCGCCGCACAAAACAGCACGGCGACAGCTGAGCCGCGTATCCGAAGGGAGATGCTGGTAGGGCCGAACCCAGGCTGCGCTCAAGAGTCGCGATGTGGCAAATTCGTAGTCGCCAAAGCGCGCATGCTTTTCAGTCTGAACTGAAGGCACTTTTGCTGGTTGAGTCCTTTCTAGTCTCCGCAAAACGGCGTCAGCCATGCCACCGTTCTACCGCCACTGTCAGAGCGAAGGCTAGCGTATTCCGCTCCGGCACCTAATTCCGTTCAATGCGTGGATGGTAATCGTTTGTCTTCTTAGTAGCGTGCAAATACAGGGACCGAACATAGCGGATCGCATATTTGGGTATTACGATCACGGGTTGATGTTCGCCCCAAATAAACCGACGCAGGCCCATCTGAATCGGATGCGGTACAGCTCCGTTTTAAGATCGCTCTCGAACTAGGGATTTATTCATTTCCGCCAGTGTCGATTGTTGGCGCGTTCTCGTCCCTCCTCATGAAACGGCTGTCGCACAGACACGCCGCCGGTCGCCAGACTACGTGGTGACCTTGCGGCTTTTTATCGCTGCCTGGATCGAGCTAGTTGCAATATTGGTGGCATAGCGATTGAAGCACAGCCGGGACGGGTGCACGCAAATCGGAACGTTCCTGCCAGTCCGCGAGCTGAGGGTGGCTAAGAATCGCTAGCGGCCGATGCCGGCGATCCATATCAAAAGGCCAAGTACGACAAAGCAGGCTAGGACGGAGAGGGTGAAGCCGATGATGTCTTTGGCCGTGGGTTTGACGAACTCCAGATCACTGTTCGGGAACAGCTTGCGGTCCTTGGCGTAGTCCGTTGAGGAATATGCAGCTTCGAGATTCGCAGAGTCCCGCGCTGGATCGGCGTCAACTTCGGTATTCATCTTAGCGTAATAGCGATGCAAGCTCTTCTCGGTATTGCGAGGCGTGAACAGTGAGCAGAGTACGAGGATGATGAAGGGCAGTAGGACACGCGGTGGCCGTCGTCTCTTGTAGGGACGGTGGGTTGTATTCAATGTCTACTAAGTAATAGGACGGGCTGGCGGTAGGACATGCGGTGGTCGCCGTTGGTGGGCTGGTACATGCCGCCCGTCTTCGGGCCGACGTAGACGTTGAAGGCGTGGTGCTTGAGGATGAACGAGGTGCCCACCGAGTCGCTGTTCGTGCCCGTCGCCTGGTTGTCGTACGGCCGCTCGTTGGGGTTCATGATGAGGTCGAAGCCGATGCGCCCGAAGAGGTCGTCCTCGTCGTCGC
>PKCQ01000455.1 GCA_002862265.1 Planctomycetaceae bacterium
CCTAGGGGTTGATGAATCATTATTCTTGAATTTGGCAATGCGAACCTTTTTCCTTTATTACCTCCAGCGAGCAATATTGCTCCCATGCTTGCTGCCTGACCAATACATAAAGTTGAAATTGTTGGGGAAACAAACTGCATTGTATCGTATATAGCTAAGCCTGCCGATATACTTCCACCAGGTGAGTTAATGTACAGGTGAATGTCTGACTTGGGGTCGTCAGATTGCAGAAAGAGCATCTGAGCCACCAACGCGTTGGCGACTTCATCGTTTACTTGAGTTCCGAGAAAGATGATGCGATCTTTTAACAACCGGCTGTAAACGTCATACACGCGTTCTTCGCGACCGCTCTTCTCGATGACATAAGGAATTGCTGGCATGATTGAATTTCCAAAAGTGTTCCGTCTGGCCGAAGCCTTTGTTTGCGAATGAGGGAAAGTACAAAATCCACTAGGAAGAAGAACTCTCGTCCTCAGCCTCAGCAGGTGGCTTCTCCAAAATCTCGTCGACCAAGCCATAGTCCTTGGCGCCTTGAGCGGTCAAGAAAAAGTCCCGATCACTGTCTTCGGCAATCTGCTCCGCCGATTTATCGCAGTGAGAACCAATAATGCCGTTCAGTAAATCACGGTAACGGAGGATCTCAGACTTCTGAATTTCAATATCCGAGATTTGGCCAGATACACCGCCGGCTGGCTGGTGCACCATTACACGGCTATTGGCCAAGCAATAGCGTTTGCCCTTGGTTCCGCCGGCCAAGAGAACCGCAGCACCACTTGCCGCCTCGCCAACGCAATAAGTTGCAATTGGGCACGACAGAATCTGCATCGTGTCGTAGATCGCCAACGTTGCGACAACGCTTCCACCAGGGCTGTTGATGTAGAAGTGGATGTCCTTGCGTCGATTTTCACTCTGCAAGTAAAGCAACTTCATCACCAATTCGTTGGCGTTGCCGGTATAGATCTCGCCTTGCAAGAAAACGATGCGGTTTTCTAAGAGAAGATCACCCAATGTCATTTGACGCTGACGTTGGTAACTCTGAGCTGCATAGGAGTTTTGTATTGAATCTGGAGAAAAGGAATTGGGAGCGAACGGATCCTGATTGGGACTCATGCTGGCCGCCAATCCAGCATTAGGTTCGATGCCAAGAGAATCCTTGTGGAAGGGAGAATTCAAAGTGCACTCCTTTGTAAAGCAACGATAAGCGTCATCACACTAGTTTTCAGGTTCAAGCCGATTTCCTGAAGCCTGAACTCGCGGATACTTACCATTCGCCTAAAAGTTGTCGGTGGTGTTTATGGATAGAGCGCAACATTGCAGCACCGGTTGCATGACGCCCCATTGGTCGACATTCGACTTCTCAATGTTTGCGCTTGAACCGAATTTGACAAGGGCAGCTTCTGCGTTTTGAATCGATTCGAACGCCTTCTCAAAAACAATATGTCCAGGGGCACGTCTGCGCGACAGCCTCGGCCTCACACCAAGTTTTGCTCAGACCGCGTAGACCACGCATTTTAAGGGAGCGGTGCGGAGATGTGAGCGCAATCGCATGAAACGGAGATTGCCTGTCGCGAAAGAAAAAACATAACTCAGTGACGTGAATCCGAAACAGAGCACGCTGGCGTCTGCGGCGTCGCAGTAAATGAAGGCAGGCTTACGAGCGGTGGACCAATGAAAAAAGCCACGAGGGTCGACTCGCGGCTTTTTGCTATTCTGACGAAAAAGAAACGACTACTCGTCGTCCTTCTTCTCGGCCTCGGGCAACTTCGCGGCTTGAGGCACAGGAGACGCTCCTTCATCGTGCTTGGCTTCTGGGATGTCATCAAAGTCACCCGCGATAGCCAAGCTGATCGACGACGATTCCTCATCAGACTTGAGGAAGCTGAAGTCTTCCTGGTCATTCAGCTTGGCAGCTCCAGTAACTTTTTCAATCACCAACCGCTCGACGATTTGATTGCGAATGGCATCCATTTGCCCGGTCTTTTCGAGACGAGCACGAACACGGCGAGGAGAGCTGTCGGATTGATCCGCAATTAGCTCTACCTCCTTGTCGTAGTCTTCCGGAGATGCTTCGATTTCCAGATCTTCAGCAATTTTTTCCAACACAAAGTGTTTGCGAAGAGCCTGGACAGTTGTGTTTCTAGCATTCATGCGCGAGGCGTTCAAGTAACCATTGATCTGCTCTTGGTTGAACCTCGATCGCTGCAATTCCAACATCGTGCGTTGCAGCTCGCGATTTGTCTGACGTCGCACCAACGACTCGGGCAACTCCCAATTCGCATCCTTGGTTAACTCTTCGACAATCTGCTTTCGCAAGGACTGCTGCTGATGGTATTCGAATTGACGCACCAACTCTTCTTTGACAAATTCACGAAGCTCCTCAGTGTCATCAAAGCCAAGGTTCTCCAACATTTCGGGAGTAATTTCGTCGACGACGATTCGCTTCAGCTCGTGAATCTCGAATTCTGCGTCCACTTCTTTGCCGCGTAACTCTTCGCTTGCAGCAGAATCAGAAATGGTGACTTTCGCTTGGACCTTGTCACCTTCGCTTTGGCCAACAATGAGCTCTCCAAAGTTCTCGAGGACGCAGTCTCCAAAACTTAGCTTTGTCCGAACAGGAACCGTTTCCTCCTCAAAGCTGCATAGCTCTTTGCCCTCCAGAGTGAAAGTTCCGTTGAGCGTAACGCTGTCACCCATTTCGGCCTCACCATCAACCACCTCGCCCGGCATGAACCGAGTCAGCGTGCGAGACAAATGGTCATCAATGTGCTCTTGACCAAGTTCGCAAACGGGTCGGTCTAGTGCGAGACCTTCCCACTTCGGAGTGTCAAACTGAGGACGCACTTCGATCTTGAACTCAAAGCGGAAGTCACCTGATTCAGGTAACTCGATCGCATCGTAGTCAAAATCAGGTTCGCTGATCGCAGAGAAGTGCTCGCCTTCGGTCACTTGCTGCAAACTATCCATTATCAACGAGCTTTTGACTTGTTCGTCAACCTGATCCTTGAAACGAGTCTCAACTAGTTTTCGAGGAGCCTTACCAGCACGAAATCCTGGAAGCTCTGCCGTGGGGGCAACTTCGTTGAAGGAATTCTCGCGATAGCGACTTACTTCGCCTTGTGGAATCGTAACCGCTACATGACGTTCGCATGTAGACTTTTCGTCAACTGCAACATCAATCTCGATGGGCTTTTTTTGTTCTTCTTCAACGCTTACTTCAGTATCAGTAGAAGCCATCGCTAACGCTCCAGAGGCTCAAACAATAGGTGGATGGTCGGGTGAAGATGTCCTTTGACAACTGCTGGGACATCTGTGTGACAAGGTAAAGTCGTTACGACCCTCAAAAGGTATTCCGCTAAAAAGGAATCAGCTAGAGGAAACTTCCAGGATTGGAAACCGCTCCAACAGGACCCATCTACCGGAAATTTCTCAAGAGAGGGTAGGTTCGAATGCGTGCCCTGTAGTCTTCCGATCGATGACCAGAAGGGAATCAGCTGCTTGCCGATGCACCTTTGTCGTCAACGAAAAAACGGCAAGACCAATGAGAGCGGGCGATGGGATTCGAACCCACGACAACAACGTTGGCAACGTTGTGCTCTACCAACTGAGCTACGCCCGCAATTTTGCTAAGCTAAATATCGGTTTGCCGAAATACTTGACGCGATGTCCCTGTAAAGAATCACTCAACAGCGTATCGATCGAGCGGAATTATAGAGTCCACCTATTTTGTTGCAATAGGATAAGAGCCACAGTTTCCAGAACCAATTCATCGACACAATCGTCAAAGGTTCAATGTTAAGCTATTGCTCTTTAGACGGCACGTTCATGCTTTAGTAAAGGTCGCACGACCATGCCCCAATCATGTAATTTGCCTGATAACGCCACCACCGAACCTTCCTTTTCAAGGTTTTCTCAATCACCAATGCCGCTTCTTTCAACAGAACAAAACCCTCATCGAGCCAAACAGCAAAAGCAGAAATCTAGGCTAAGCCCACGACTTAGAGCGGCGTTTAGGCGAGGCGCGGGAGACAATGGAGCCTTCAAGCTTTTGGTCTTCTCCTGCCTGCTGCTGTTTGCAAGCCAAAGCCGGGCAGGACTGACGGGCTGCGATGTCGCTGTCGTGGTAAACGGAGACTCGAGCGATTCACGAACGGTCGCGAATCACTACATCAAGCTTAGGGACATTCCAGCTAACAATGTGGTCGTTCTGCGAAACATCCCCGAAGGCGAACGTATCTCAGTAGAGGACTTTCGAAAGAAGATTCTGAAGCCACTGATAGATACTTTGGATGCCCGCAAAGTTTCTCGGCATGTGCAATGCATTGCCTACTCAGCTGGCTTCCCAACCGCAGTCGACATCAGTGCCGACCTGAAGAAGGTCAAGAACCTGCCAAGGATCTACACACCAGTCGGTTCTATCAACGGGCTCACGACACTTTACCAGCAAGTGTTGGCTGGAAATCCAAACTACATTGGGCTAACGTCCAACTTCTATGCGAGACGGAAGCTCGATGAAGTGCTTGCCACGAATCCAGGCGGCGATGCGACGCTTCAGCAGTGGAAAGAAATACAAGAGCTAGTTGCGGCCAAGGAACACAAGCAAGCAAAAGAGGCGTTGCTGGAACTCGCGGTCAAGATTCCTAAGCAATACCCGCTCCTCTATCTGGCTGCCGCTCAGGCCGCGTTGGAGGGTGAAGCACAGCAGGCGATCGCCCTTTTGAACCAAGCCTTCAGATTTGGCTGGACGTCTGGAGGCTACTTGGTGGAGGACCCGCGATTCGAATCTTTGAAAGATGAACCAGCATTCCAGACCTTTGAATATGCGAAATCTGACGAGAAAGACTTCCTACCTCCCGTCCCATTCGAGGCACTCCAGCGATATGGACCGAACGGGATTCAGGTAAAACCGAAAAGCCCCGGGCTAAACTTCCTGATGAGTATCGTTTTGGCAGTTACCCGCCCGCCTAGCAATTCGCTGGCAGAAGCGATTGAAGGCATGGAGAGGTCTGCCAGTGCTGACTTCACCCATCCAGAGGGCAGTTTTTACTTCTGTCTCACGAAAGACGTACGCACCACGACCCGAAAGTGGGCCTTTGATTCGGTGATCGAGCAATTGCAAGAGCTGGGCTTTGATGCAGAAATTGTGGAGCAGACGCTTCCGGCGAAGAAGAGCAACGTCCTTGGAGTCCAGTCCGGTGCACCAAACTACAACTGGGCAATCAGCCGCAGCGAGTTTGTCCCAGGTGCACTCGCTGACAACCTAACGAGCTTCGGGGGACAACTCCGCGTTGGATCGTCTCAAACCAAACTGACCGAGTTCTTGCGGGGCGGGGCCGCGGGCAGCAGCGGCACCGTCACAGAACCTTTTGCGATCCAAAACAAATTCCCGCTTCCGCACATGTACCTTTACTACGCGCGAGGCGCTAGCTTGGCCGAGGCATTTCATTTGAGCGTGGCTGGACCATACCAACTACTCATTATGGGCGATCCAGTTTGCCAGCCCTTTTCCCACGCCCCCAAACAAGGTATTTCATCTGACATCCGCTACCTGTCAGCGACTGGTAGCTTGGAGCTAGAGCTGGACCTAAAGGGACCGAGCTACTTTGAGTGGGTAGATGAAAATGCTGGCAACGCGGCTGCCAGCAAAGAGTTTTTACGCCCCCAGACGAAGAAGGTACTGCTCAATGGAGTTACCCATGAAGTTTCCGTCGCCGAAAAGTCATTCACGTTTGGCACCGTTGGCCGCCCCGCAGGCTATCACGAAATTCGCCTTCGGCTGAGCGCAGACGACCCGCTTGAACAAAGCAGCCAAGTTGTCGTTCCAGTCTGGATTGGCGAAAAAGACTCTGTTGGATTGAGAATTGCTTCCAACGCTGGCAAGCGAGTGGAAAAGGATGGCCGCAGTTACTTGGAAGTCCGCAAAGATCTAGATTCACTGGAAGTGAAACTCAAGGCGCCGGGCGCCCAGCGAATCTCGCTTTGGAACAACTGGGAGCAAATTGCTATGACAGGTGGCGAATCCGGCATTCTCAATATCGACTTGGACAAACTGGGCAGTGGACCAGTCCGACTCCAGGCAAGGGCAGAGACCCAATCGGGGGAGATTATCCAAGGCCTGCCGACTTGGCTAATTCTGCCCTAGGTGAGCGACAGAAAAGCTTTCATGACGAAAGCGTGTTTGCGCAATCTCTGACGAATTGTCCACTGCTGGGCTCGAATTGGGATGAAAAGCCGAACTTCAACTTTGGCAGCGGAACTTGTATCCCTAGGCCTTGCTCACCACAAAATGCAGTAACCGACTCGCCCTCCAGACCCAGCCCAGTACAATCGCGTCGGCAGCCAAAGATCACCATCTCACACGCTCGTCAGCCCTCTTGGCGTTCCGGTTACCTCACCAGGCGTCATGACGAATTCCGCCTACGAGGTGCCCCTCGCTTCGGCTCAATTACTTTTTTTTGAATCACCAGAGAACCACATGGCCACAGCGGACAAACGGAAATTCCGACGCCGACAAGACGAGCGAGAAGCACAACCGATCCTCGATCGCGCGCCTCCGTGTGATGTCTCCGCCGAAGTCGCAGTGCTGGGCAGTATTCTGATCAAGCCGGACGTTTGCGACGACTTGGTCATGATTCTCAAGGCCGATGACTTTTACGACGATGCAAACCGGAAACTCTACGAGCACATCACGGAGATGATCGACGCCGGTCAGAAGATCGACCCGACCTTGCTGGTCAATCGCCTTAAGTCAGCTGATGACTACGAAGCCGCAGGCGGGACTGCCTACCTCGCCAAGTTGGCCCATAGCGTCCCCAATGCTGCTCACGCCGTCTACTACGCCGAGATCGTTCGTAGCAAAGCGACCCTGCGCAAATTGATCGAAGCCAGCACGTCGATTCTTCGCGATGCCTACGACGAAACACAAGACCCGAAAGACCTCCTGAGCCAGGCCGAGCAACGTGTCTTCCAAATCCAAGACGCGCGAACCGGTCAAAGTGCCGATTCGATCAACGACTTGCTCAAGCAAGCGATGGAGCGCATCGATGCTAGAATGAAAGGCACGCATGCCATTGGTGGAGTCGACACACACTTCACGGATTACGACGCCATGTGCGGCGGGCTGCACAACGGCGAGCTGGTGATTTTGGCCGCTCGTCCTTCGATGGGTAAAACGGCTTTTGCACTCAACGTTGCCGAGAACGTATCTTTTCTCTCGCGTGCACCGGTGCTATTCGTCAGCCTCGAAATGTCCGGCATCGAGCTCGCGGATCGCTTGCTCTGTTCCGTCGCTCGAGTCAACGGTCACCAACTTCGAAACGGAACCATCTCGCAAGACGATCGCAAACGCTTGGTGGAGAAGGCGATCGAAGTCAGCAACGCGCCGCTTTTTGTTGACGATTCACCAAGCCGCACCGTAAGTGAAATCTCGGCGGTCGCCAGGCGGATCAAGCAGCGTGAGAAGAACTTAGGGCTTATCGTCATCGACTACTTGCAGCTGATCGAGCCAGACAATCCGAGGGATCCGCGGCAGGAACAAGTCGCAAAAATCGCGCGTCGACTCAAAGGGATGGCGCGGGAACAGAAAGTGCCAGTACTTTGCCTAGCGCAACTGAACCGCCAAGCGGAGGAAGGCAAGGATCACCGACCAAGAATGAGCCACTTGCGGGAATCTGGAGCAATTGAGCAAGATGCTGACGTAGTGATGTTCGTCCACCGTGAAGAGTATTATCATCGGGGAGACGAAGCCTCTCAGTATGCAGGGCAGGCGGAAATCATCATCGCCAAACAGCGGAATGGACCAGTTGGCGACGTCGAATTGACTTGGGAAAAGCAATTCACGCGTTTCCAAGACCGTGCCCAGGAGCGACACGAAGAGTTTGACGATTACAACAACGGCTTCCAAACTCCAGGCGGAATGTAGCCTTCCTGCTATCGCATAAGGCGTGGCATATGCCTCTAGTCTGTGTCCTCGTACGCGCAGCCGCAGACGCAAGTCAAGCTACTGTGGCCGAATTGCCCCAATCCATGTGGATTCTCCATTCGTCCGGCGTAGCCGGGCTCAGGTCGATAAGCCCCCACTCTCGAAAGCCGTTGACCAAAATCGTTTTGCCGAGTAGTCTTACGCGGCGAGTATCCGGAACCAGAAAAATCAAGTTACCAATATATTCACAGGTAAAAGTAGGAATGAGCGGAAGCGAAAGAAAACGCGAGCTACGACGCCGTCGTCATCGAAAGAAGAAGGTCGCCAAATTGGTTGCTCGTGCAGGCAAGGCTAGTGCTTCAGACAAAGTAGAAATCGCTGCGAAACTTCGCCGGCTGACTCCAGGTGCCGACACCATCATAGCTGCCCACGGAATCGACAAATAGCAACCGCCGATCATTCTCGCGACTCCGCTCGCCGAGACAACAAAACAAGTACGACCCCACGCGCTTGAGAGCCGCCGCAAGTCCGCAGCGGCTTTTTTCGTTTCCACGTCAATTCACAAGCATCTCGCCGAAATCGTAGACGGCACAACCCAACTCGTCCACAGTGAAACCTTGCCGACTCGGTGAATGAGTACTCGCAGCGACTCCTCCACACTCTTTCCGAGTGCGACAAGAGCACGCCCAAAATTGCTTGGAGGCTCGCGGCGAAAAACGGTTCCCTTCTTGAATTACCGACCTTGGGTTTTGATAGGCGTATGTAGCCATTAAGATTACGCCCTCTCATTCCTGAAACCGATTTTTTATATGAAGAGTGCCCGACCCATGAGTGAACCACTTGCCGTCGTTCTGGCCGCTGGCCGTGGAACCCGAATGAAAAGCGACTTGCCCAAAGTTCTCTTTCCGGCCCTCGGCCGCCCAATGCTGCACTGGGTACTCGACTCCTTGGCGGAAGCGGGAATTTCTAAAAGTATCGTGGTGGTTGGCTACCGGGCTGACGACGTCAAACAAGAGTTAGCTGGACGAGAAAACGTCGACTTCGCTCTCCAAGAGGAACAACTTGGAACAGGCCATGCCGTAATGTGTGCAGC
>PKCQ01000590.1 GCA_002862265.1 Planctomycetaceae bacterium
ATATGGATTGTTATTATATGTTATTTAGAGGTAATCAAGGAAGATTGAATACAACAGAACGAAAATACATGGAACAGCAAATTCGAGCCTGGAAATGCCAACGATTCGCGGGTTTTGACGCGAGTGGCGGCAAGCGTGAAACCATCTCTCCGCTGCGAGAAGTGCTGGATTTGACGGAGACTTACTGGCCGCGCTGTGATGAGAGTACCGTAGTGATCCGCAATCACTTTGCGGGCGTCCAGTATCCAGATGCTCTACAAGCTCAAGGGTTCTATCAGGAAAGACCTGAGTTGCCTTACATCCCTGGTGTTGATTGTGTAGGCAAAGTTCTAGAAGTCGGTGCCAGCGTGACTCAAGTTCAACCCGGCGATCTCGTCATCGGCAATATGCCAATCGGTGCGCTCGCGGAAGTTTCCTCAACCTCGGCGACGAGCGTTTGGAAACTGCCTACCGGAATCGACATGCAAAAGTGTGCGAACCTTTCGAGGAATTATTTTTCGGCCTACCACTCGCTTCAGGTGCTCGGAGAAGTAGAGCCTGAACAGATCGTCCTGGTGGACGGTGCTTCTGGCGGCGTAGGGCTCGCGGCAGTTCAATTGGCCAAAGCCATGGGGGCTAAGGTAATTGCAGGAGTGAGCACGGACGCGAAGACTCGGCTTCCAAAACAAGCGGGCGCTGATAGTGTACTTGTTTATGGACGCGAGAAAGCGACTTTTCAGGAATTCAAGAAACAAGTCCGACGAGTCTGTACGGAACTAGGGCAGCCAGCTGGCGTCGACGTGATCATCGATATGGTTCAAGGGGATTTGTTCGAAGCGGCCTTGCTGTCCTGCCTTCGTCCACTCGGTCGAGTTGCCCTTGTTGGTTTCACAGCTGGGCAGAAGCCCATTCGTCCTGGCATGATCTTGATTAAGCAAGCAATATTGATGGGCAGCATGTGGGGACCTTGGTCGCGTGAGAACCCAGAGCGGCACAAGCAACATGTAGAAGAAATCCTCGACTTCATGGCTTCCGGGAAGGTGGATCCCATAGTTGGCAAAGTCTTCGACTTCGATGACGCCATTTCCGCTTTCGAACTTTACGAACGCAACGAAGGGCAAGGCAATACGGTCATCCGTTTTCCGATGAACTGACGTCCGAAAGATGCTCGAACCTCAGTATCATCCCATTGCTATGGAGATTCAGCCTAGATTCGAACGTTGGCCCTCTCAACGACGAATGTTGTTACTCAGGAGTTCTTCTGTGGAACGTGAGAACAGCAGTTTGATAATCTGGGTTTGTTGTTCACTCAAGTTTCGAAGTGAGGTATCCAGAGACCTATCAGCACTCGCCTCGAGCTGAATTAATATACGAAAAGACCTGTGGGCGGAGGCCATCCACAGACTAGTTGTTTTCGTCTTCTGACTGCAAGTCTAGTCTTCCAATGCCCACTTGAAGTTGAGCGAAATAACTTCCTTCGCTGCTTGCAGTTGGACGGTAATCAGCCCTGAATCGGCAACTTCAAACTTAGGTTCTTTCAGTTGCTCTCCAAGCGATGTAAGTCCCGGCTGGTTTTGCAATGTCCCAGCGAGGCTTACTGCAGCGCCGATCTTCTGCACGCTGGTTTTGAGCTTGGGAAGAAACGCCGAGCCCGCGTTGCTTGGCATGATCGCGATCTTGATGTGATGCAATCCGTTCGGAGCAATGTCGAGGCCGACTCCGATCGCCGCCGATTCTTTCGCCCAAGCATATATCTGCATCGGATCATCAGCAGGCTCCAGTATTGGCTCGATGGAGAGCACCTCTTCCGGAACCAAAGTGCTGAGCTGCAAGAGGCCGCCTTCGACTGGTCGCGTGCACGCGACCAGTGCCTCAGTCGCCTCTTCAGAGGTGAGGAGCTTGCCTTCGGATATCAAGCGAAGTTTATCGGTCTTAACGAATACCTTTGCCAACTCCTCCTTCGCTTCATCCAACTGCTTGCCCAGTGCGAGCAGCATCAGAGCCCCCTCGTTCTCAATGACGCCAGCCCAGATACTTGCCCAGTCAACAGGCTGTTCACTAGTCACTTCAAATGCGCTGGCCCCAAGAGTAGCTGCAAAGCGATCGTCATTCTTTCGCCGTTCCTCAGGAATAACCCGGAATATCACCGACAAATTCGAATCAAAACGTGTCAAATTGCTCATCGTTAGACCAGTTTCCTCCGGTGAGAAATCGATCTCATTTTGGAGTTTGGTCGTGACTGACGAGAGAATCCTCGCCCATTGCTCGTGCTTCATCAACTCACTTGGAGCAAATGAGAAGTATCCCCGCTGAGCACCAAATGTATCGTCTGGTCGCATCGCTTCTCGCGAGAACGGCTTGACTGTGATCGGCTTTGCCTTGTCCCTGGTCGCGATGCGAAGTGTATCATCCGGACCGTCTGCTTGAGCAGTCCAGGCGAGAGCCACGGTGAAGGCGCATACAAGTCCCACGTTTAGCAGGCCGCTCTGCCAATGGGGAAGCTTTTGAAACTCTTTTTCTTTCAACATTTTGATCCTCCTGACCACACTGTTGGCCGTAACGGAAACTGCAAGAAACATCGGAATATGCGACTGCGAATCCGTTCGCAACGCCAACATCGAAAGGCCTTGCCGATATTGTGCAGTGTTAGAGAAGGCCTCCGTGGCCTTCAAATCTGTTGCTAGCTCCTGTGCGGCAATCAATTGGCGGCGGAGCAAATCCGCGATCGGGTGCAGCCAGAAAGTGCTCAGCAACAATTCGGAAATGAATCGCCACTTTGCGTCGCCTCTTGCCAAGTGCTGGAGTTCGTGAGCCAAGGCTACTTCGCGTTCCAGGGCGGTCCAACCCGTAAAATCAAAGGGGACAAGAATCGCTTTGGGACGCAGCCAGCAAACGCAAGGTGACTGAATCCCTGGGCTCTCGAGGAGTTCGCTGCAGAGTCCCTCGTGCTGTACCCGCGACTCTAGTCTTCGCAGCTGCGTCAGAGTCTCTTGATCATCCAAGCTTCGAGCCGACCGGAGCAACTTGCCGATCGCGATCATCCCCAATGAACATCGCAGTGCCGCGACAGCCAACATGAGTGCGAAAAGTGATTGGGCAGCAACGATCAGTTGTGATTGCAGTCGTGGCTTCTGTGTCTTGAACTCCGAGTACTTGCCAAGGAGCTGCGAGAAAGAAGCGATTGGTACTTGGATTGAAATAGTCGCATCCTCGTGCTCAACTCTTTCGCTCGGCTTTGGCAGCTGGGATACGGATTCCGTCTCGCCCCTGAAAACCCAAAGTCTGGGCAATCCGAAGCATCCGAACAGAACCGCCAGACTACAGCAGAGCACACCTAGATTGAGACAGCTTGCGGCCAGCGCGGGCATACGAGTCTGCAGCCATCGTGATGCCGCCAAGCACAATCCGCCGATCAGGGTAATTTGAGTGAAGCAAACGAGGAAGCCTAACATGTGCTGCCCTCCTGTTCTTCATTCTCTTGTTGCATAAGGACTTGTTGCAGATAGTCACGCTCTTCTTGACTCAGCTGTATCCGGTCGAGCAGATGCACTAAAAGAGCCTCGCGTGAGCCTTGGAAGACTTTCGTGACGAGATCGCCGACCAAGCGTGTAGAGACTTGCTGGAAAGTTCTCGAGGCTTGGTAGCGAAAGGGACGTTTCTCGTTTGTCTGCTTCAAGAAGCCTTTGTCCACCAAGCTGCGGACGACATTGGCGACCGTGACGTACGCCAGCTGCTCGCCTTCCTGCTCGATATGTCGATGGGCGTCTTCTGCGGTGGCGCTCGGCTCCTGCCAGAAGATCTGCATCACAGCCAATTCCCTGGCCGTCAATTCGGTAGCTTTGGGTCTAGCCACTTTGAATGCCCCCTCCCTGAGATTTGAATAACCAAATTCGGTTTTCCAAAACTTAGTTCTTCCCTGGGTTTCGCAGCAAGGGCATCTTTGGATAATCAAATCCGCTTGCTAGCGATCGGAAAGTTAGCGAGCGGACCTCGTCAAGACTTTCGAGAGGTAGTGGATGAGGCTACGAATTCCCAGGCAAGGCTACGCGGTCGCCCCGCCCGGGCAAGCCGGCGCCTACGGCTGGGCGTTCAACGAGGAAATTTCTCTCGGTCGTTCAGCGAGACGATACATCAACGGAGTGAATGGAATTGGAATTGATTTGGAACGACGGTGGGCGAGCTGCTTGTGGCTACGTTGGCACAACAGGTGATTGCGTGACTCGGTCGATCGCAATTGCTACGGGAACCGCGTATCGCGAAGTCTACGATGAACTCGGTGAGAAGTCCCTGAAGACGCCGCGAGATGGAGTCGCGGTGCAATTCGCAGCTGAATACTTGCGCGAGCTCGGCTGGACGAAGCACTCTGGCGAGCTGTCTGGTTTTGCCAAAGAGAATCTGCCGCCTCGCCGCGTGATCTGCTATCTCCAAAAAGAATCAGGCGGCGGTCATCACTTTAGCTCAGTCATTGACGGGACAGTTCACGACACGTGGAATCCCTCAGACGACGAGTACTACGTGATTCACGAGTATTGGACTCCGCCCGAGCAGGAACAGTCTGATGCAATGGTTGTGTCGTCTCGTCATGTTTCTGACTCTCAGAAACTAAGTCAGCAAGAATTCGATAAAGTCATGCGCCGGCTGCGTGCCTTGGACAATACGGCGAACAACGACGCGAGTACGGAAGGCGAAAAGCGCAATGCACTTCGGATGATGCAAAGCTTGATGTTGACTCACAATTTGACTCAGGATGATCTTGAAGAGAAGGAAGACTGTCATACGCAACTGGCTCGGATCGCGTGCCCTGTGAATGGCCGACGGGTTTGTACCTGGGAAGTCATGTTGGCCTACTATGTGACTCAGCACGTTTTCCCGGCCGTGCAGTTTTTCCGAGCGACGCGGCAGCACCGATCAATGTTTTGGTTCTATGGTCCGGTGCAAGATGTCGAGAACTCCATTGCCCTCTTTCGCGAGTTGATGCTCACGATAGCCGCAGCCGCCAAACTGCAGTACGGCGGTTACAGTCGCGGCAGCGGTGCATCCTATGCGGAAGGCTATGTCGCAGGATTGCCGCGTGCCTTCGAAGAAGAACTAGGCAGCTCGCCAACCAATCGCGAAGTGGAAGAGTCCGATCAAATGGGATTGATCCACCAACGCATGTTGGCCATTCATGCCGCTTCACGCGAATGGTTGGCCGCTGAGTGCGGCATCCGTTTGGTTGCAGGCTCAGGTCGTGGACGTTACGCCCACGATCCCAACGCTGCCGGCCTAGGCAAGCAGCATGGCTCGAAGCATCAAGTCAACACGCATGGACGACGCAAAGGGATTGGGTATCGGGCGGGGTGACAAAGGTCACGGTCGACGATAAGGATGGGACTTCTGGCGAAATCCACTACGGGAAAAGCTGTTAGTCCTCGAGGAACTTGAGAACGTTGAGCAGCAGCTCGGTGGTCTTGTCGAGCTTGGGTTTGGTTGCAGTGTTCAAATCCCAAGCTGCAAGCCAACGATGATTGGTCTTCTTTAAACCGAGGTCTTCGACCAAGTGCTTCTCGAAGTCGGGAAGGTGTGCCGCGCCATAGAAGATACCGATCTTTTTCTTGCCTGCCGCAATCTGCTTTTGTAACCCCTGCAACGCAACGGCGTTTCGATCGACAATTAACAACTGATTGAGCGAACGCCCCAAGCCTTGGTCAAGCGATCCAGTTTTGGCGAATTGACTCGCCATCATCCGTTTCATCTTCAGCGGATTGCTAAACATATCGCTGAGTGAGATGTCCTCTGGATCGAATCCCAGTAGCTCTTCCGCCGCCTTGGGGTCTTCCATGATCTTGTTCTGCTGTTTCATCAGATCAGAAAAAGTATCCAATGCCAGACTAAACGGAGTCTCACCGCGTTCGGCCATTTTTTTGCCCATTTGCGAGGGAGTCATGTCTGCTCGAACAAAATGCTCTTTGGTGTAGTCTACCTGTTCTAGCTGCAATTCTAGGCCGAGCATTTTCTGCATTCCGCCTTGCAATGCGCCAACAGGATTGAACCCTTGTCCCTCCCGTTTGCCACCTTTAGGGATCCTGGTACCTTCCGGTGCAACAAGTTCATACAGAAGGACATCGTACTCGTCAAAAAGGCAATTAAGCTTTTTGTAGTAAGAAGCCTCGCCAATGTGCACAGCTCCGAGCAAATCGACTGTAACACCGTTTTCCGTCGCGGCTCGGTAGGTTACGATAGCGGTATCCAGAGATTTGGGTTCGCCCTTTTTCGTTCGCAAATGAAGAAAACGTGTCCGGCCATCTGCAGTAACGTTTGCGGCGGCCTTCGCTTCAAGTTTTGCCTTCTGCTTTTCTTCCTTTATCAATTCGGATTCTGCGTTTGCGGCTTGTGTCTCGTCATCCGAACTCAGCAACCGCTCAACCTTGGACCTAAAGTCGCTCTTTGCCTTGGAGTTCGACTCGCTCTCGGGCCGCTGAACGGTTTCAGTGGCAGTCGTTTTTTTGGTCGGAGGCATCTCCTGCGCTGGGAGGGAAATCGGCAATGCGAGATAAATACAGATCAGCAAGAGTTTATTCGTTCTGCCAAGTCGATCCGCGTTTTTCAATGACATGGTGATTCCTGAAGTGAGATTGGTTGAGCGGATCCTCGCGAGGCACGATTTTTTCCCGTACGTTATTGTGGCTTTCAAGCAACATATTTCCATAGCTTCACAAAAAAGTCACACTTCCTTCAGATCCACTATCGGCCAGGGGAGCGGTATGAACACAAACGGCCACTGCCAGCGACTACAATTGTGGCTTTCCCCTGCCATCGCTAGGTCCCTTCATGCTTCGCCCCTCTCTCCTGAACTTCTCTATCGCCGCATTGCTTTTCGTCCTTGGGCTCTCCAGCGGCGTATTTGCCGGAGAACGCCCCAACATTCTGTTTGCGATCGCAGACGATTGGTCCTATGGCCATGCATCAGCCTACGGATGTAAGTGGGTGAGTACTCCGAACTTTGATCGGATCGCTCGCGAAGGCTTGTTGTTCAGGAACGCCTATACTCCGAACGCAAAATGTGCGCCGTCTCGAGCCACAATTTTGACCGGTCGCTATTCCTGGCAGCTTGAGCAAGCTGGAAATCATATGACTTATTTCCCGGCAAAATTCGGTGGTTTCGTCGAACGCTTGGCTGCCGATGGCTACTTCGCTGGTTATACAGGCAAAGGCTGGGGACCGGGGTTTGCCAATGACTCCAACGGAAAGGCGCGAGCCATTACGGGCAAACGCTACTCCAATCTCAAGCAGAAGCCACCGACAAAAGCGATTTCCAGCGTCAACTACTCAGACAACTTTCGGGAGTTTCTCGAAGACGTACCGAAGGAAGCCCCTTGGGTATTCTGGTACGGCACATTGGAACCGCACCGCAGCTACGAATTTAAATCGGGCGTAAGGGCTGGCAAGAAACTGTCCGACGTTGAGCGAGTTCCCGGATACTGGCCTGACAACGAGACAACGCGCCACGACATGCTCGATTATGCTGTAGAAGTCGAGCACTACGACTCGCACCTGGGTAAGATCACTAAGCAGCTGGAGAAATCAGGGCAACTGGACAACACGCTTATCGTTTGTACTTCGGACCACGGAATGCCTTTCCCACGAGTGAAGGGACAGGCCTACCTGCATTCGAATCACATACCGCTGGCCATTCGTTGGCCGAAAGGCATCGATGGTAGCGGACGCGTTATCGACGACTTCGTCAACTTTACGGATCTCGCACCAACGTTCCTTGAGGTCGCAGGTGTTTCCGAGCCTGGCCCAATCATGCAGCCCCTTAGCGGCAAGAGTCTAACGGACATCTTTGAGGCCAAGGGATCGGGACAGATCACCCTCCAGCGCGATCATGTGCTCGTCGGCAAGGAACGGCACGATATCGGCCGGCCCAACAATTGGGGTTTCCCAATTCGCGGAATCAACAATGGCAAGTTCTTGCTGCTCCACAATCTCAAATACGACCGTTGGCCAGCGGGTCATCCTCAAACTGGCTATCTAAACTGCGATGGTAGTCCTATAAAGACAGACATTCTGAACTTGCGCCGTAGTGGTGATGAGGCCAGTTGGTGGGATCTGTGTTTTGGGAAAAGGCCTGAATTTGAATTTTACAACCTGGAGACCGATCCAGATTGCGTGATTAACGTAGCCGACGCGCCGCGATACCGAGACACGCTAACTCAACTTAAGACGCAGCTAAAGTCTGAACTGACCGAGCAGGGCGATCCCAGGATGTTTGGCAAAGGCGACATTTTTAACAACTATCCCTATTCCGGAGCCTCAACCGATAACTTCTACGAACGATTCATGGCCGGCGAAGAATTGCCAGCAGGTTGGGTCAACAAGAGTGACTTTGAAAAAGAAGCGATCAAGTAGTTCCGAGTTGTGATTCACGCAGTAGAGAATTCAGGCGTGAACAGGGTGTGATTTTGAACTTATATTGCTGATGTTCGCCAAAGAGATGCATTTTGATCCCCTTGTTCGATTCAATCGTCAAGAGTGGAAGTCGCCTACTTTTCTGCGAGATTCACAGGAGATTGTGCGAAAGAAATTCTATAACCCGGATTGGAGCCGACGGCAGTAGACTACGTTTGAGCGGAGCAGAGGATTGCTCTAGAAAGCATTGGCTTTCTCACCCCCCGTGTAGGCGATCCGGCCGAGTTGCTTCGGTCGGTTCGCCTTTTTTCATTGGGAGATAGAAGACGGGGATAGTTAGTCAGGTCTGTAAAAAAGTTTGCGAGCCAAGCGAGATTGGGAATCGACCGAAATCCGCCAAGCGGATAACTTCCTATATCAGAAGCGTTCCGCCCCCGCGAGCATTCCTTGAGCCTCGAAAGGTGTGCCAAACTGGTACCGAGACACCTCGATGACGACTTACGTATTTGGACACCGCAATCCAGACACCGACGCGATTTGTTCAGCGTTAGCCTATGCCGACTTTTTGCAAAGGACCTCCCAGCCTGACGCGGTAGCGGCATGTTGCGGAACGCCGAATCAGC
>PKCQ01000064.1 GCA_002862265.1 Planctomycetaceae bacterium
ACTTCGCGCCGAATCGATTCCGCTCAACTTCTTACACGCCATCGAAGGAACACCACTCGGAGAGCAAACGCCTCTTACGCCTCAAGATTGCATTCGCGGACTATGCATGATGCGATTCGTGAACCCGAGTAGCGAGCTGCGAATTGCTGGTGGTCGCGAAAAGCATTTGCGAAGCCTGCAGCCTATGAGTCTCTATGTCGCTAACAGTATCTTTGTTGGCGATTATCTTACGACGCAAGGACAAGCACCTGATGCCGACTACAACATGGTCCGCGATATGGGCTTTGAAGTTACCACTGAAACCGGCTCTGAAGTTTAAGTCAAGCCAGGGAGCAGTCTAGGAAAGGCTGCGTACATGTGAAAAGTCCGCGTGCATCGACATCGCAATGCCCGTCGCTTCTGAAAGACTAGTGATGGTGGTCATGCGCACCGTGGTCGTGTCCACCGTGATCGTGTACGCTATGACTCGATTCGCTTGCGCTCTGTCGTCTGACTTGCTCTTCCAATGCTTCCTTGGCGGGTTCAGCTGCCCGAAGTGCCAGCTGATAGACGGACTCCAGGCTTACCGCATTGCTTTCGGCGAGCCGCTTGCAGTCCTCGTATTCAGGCGCGAGTCGTACGCCGCCCAGCTCCCTCTGGAATCCCCAGGCGGCTTTGACTCGGACGCTGCCAAGCCTAGTTTCCACCTGCAAACTTTTTCTTTGTAGCTTGCTGCGTTGAAGCAAGGTGTGACGAACTCCGAGGGCGCCGGTGTGCTGAAACAGACATTGTTCAATCGCAACTCGATGCTCTGGCATCGCAAGCACGGACAGCATTACGGCGGGTCGATTCTTCTTCATTCCAATCGCGGTGGTGAATACATCCAAAGCCTCCACTTCCCACAATCTTTCTATTGCAAAGCCAAGCTGTTCGCCCGTGATGTCGTCCAAGTTGGTTTCGAGCAACAGAACGCGATCCTCTGACGGGGCCCAGCTGTTCCCAATTAAGACGCGCAAGATATTGGCTTGTTCCTTCAGCTCTTTATGCCCCGAGCCATAGCCAATGCGTTGAATTTGCATGTCCGGCAGAGGGCCAAAATCGTCTGCCAAGGTCCGAAGAATCGCGGCGCCAGTCGGAGTCGTCAACTCGGCCTCAATCGAGCAACTTCGAATCGGAACTCCGGTCAATATTTCCGCAGTCGCTGGAGCTGGGACTGCAACGGTTCCGTGAGCAATCTTGATCTGACCACTGCCTGTCGGCGTGGGTGATGCAATCACTTGGTCGATGCCAAGAGATTGGAGTGCGACCGCAGTACCCACGATATCGACTATCGAGTCGATGGCTCCGACTTCATGGAAATGCACTTCTTCCAGCGAGCTGCCGTGCACTTTGGCTTCGGCAACAGCGATGCATTCGAACAGTCGCTTTGCGGTATGCAATTCTGCGTCCGTCAACTTACTCTGCTCGAGCATCTGGCGAATATCGCTCCAGTGTCGGTGTACATGCTCGGGAGGATGCTCAATATCCAACATCAAGGCTCGGAAACAGTGACGCTGTGTCTCACTGAACAATAATTTGACTTCGGGCAGGCCCAATGATTGAATCTGTTGAGCGATGTACTGCTGGTCGGCACCCGCATCGACGAGGGCAGCCAAAGTCATGTCTCCAGCGATTCCGCTGTGGGTATCGAAGTAAGCAATTGCCATAGCTGAGCTTGAAATGGGGAGCAAATGATGAGCATGGTTTCGCGTGTAGCTTGCCTAGCTTTTGATCTAGGAAGGACCGTCTAATAGAGAGCCGAAGAATATCTCTTTGGCCTGCTCCATATCCCGTTCCGCAGAGCAGGAAGCATGATAATGCTCCTGCTTGATTTGCGACAGATGTTCAAGAGCAGCACTATCGCTATTCAGCCGCTCCCGAGTACGAATAGCTCGTTGCCAAAGCTCCTGTTCATGGCGCACAACCAATACCGAGTGAGTCGCCTCGCCAATTCGAGGCTTGAGCAACATGCCACATAGTTCGTCATCACACCAAGCGGGTGTTTCGACGCGACAGTAGTTGAGCCCTTCAATCAGATTGCACACTTCCTGAAGTGCCTGCAGGTCGTTGATGCCAGCCAACATGTCTACAACCGGCCGCGAAAGAGCCCCTGGAACTGCTGTCCCACCAATGTGCTCTACTTCAGCAAGCCAGCCCGCAGTCGCTTGCAAGATTGAAGAACGAGCCTGCTGAAATTCCTGCGGCCACTGAGGGTTGTGGGTCATCAGTCGAAAAGGCTGAGAACTTGGCATGAGTCCTGCTCCCCAAAACGTGGAATGGCAATTCGAAAAAGATACTTCAGCCTACTCGATCTTTCGCAGTTGTGGGATTCACCCGAATTTCTGAAAATGCGCCGGCAATGGCAACCGCTATCCATCATGCGGCAAGGGTGAGAAGTTCCCTCGAATCCTACAAAAAAGGCTCTTCGTTGCGTAAACCTTTGCGTCGTGAACCCTTCAATGTTATCGGTGTTTAGGCAGGCTCCAGTTAGCGGATTTGACGCTAGGCGTCGGTCATTAAGCTCTTATCTGGTATTTATGTGGAATCCCCGCAAGGCGTGCCTGAAGCCTCTCAGCGCTGCGGCTCGCTGAATCTAGAGATCCACTAATGCCGTTCTCCTACGACCTTATGAACTGGGCCTAGCTCGAGAATGGAGCTACGGGCACCTCACACGGAAACTTCGTCAAATATCCAAGGACTCCGCACCTGTTTGGGCCCAAGGGAACAGAAGAAGATACGCATATGGATAATCGTAGCTTGCAGGAATTTTTCGCGGACGTGTCGCTGATCGTGGAAGAGAAGCTCGACGGAACCAATGTCAGCACCCGCTTTTCAAAGGGAAAGGAATGAGTGCTGCAGTGTCGCGTGCACTTGATTATCGAGGGTATTCGCGATTAACGCTACGAACCCGCTTCGACAAACTCGGAGTCGTTGGTTACCACTGTTTTCCGACTAGCGGCCTCAGAGTGAACTTGTCTACATTGAGTCGCCGTTGCAGCGAATCCTCCAGCAAATCGGTCAGCGTTCGCCGTCGGTGCTGACTCATGTTATCCTAGAATTTGCATTAAGGTGTGAGCCGCCGAATTGGCTGGAAGCCCATCAAGTTCAGTTCGTGAGTGAGTGATTCTCTACCGCAGCTGTCGCCAGATCGAACAGAAGAAGACAATGGGAGAAACGCTTCTACACAAGAATGCTGGCTACTCATACAAGTTTCAAATCCAGGATAGCTTACCCGGCGAGACCATTTCTGAGGTGCTTGAGAGGCATTTTCATCACTCGACTCAGCAACAGTGGCTCGAGCGGATACTGCAATGCGAGATCATGTTGGGTGAGCGGTTACTGAGGGCGGATTGTCCAAGCAGCAATGGCGATCGGGTTATTTGGAATCGACCCGGTTGGCTAGAAGCGGCAGTGCCACGTTCATTTTCTGTTCTTTACGAAGACGAATCATTGCTTGCGGTCAACAAGCCATCGGGTTTGCCGACGATCCCGGGGGGAGGGTTCTTGGAGAACACGCTCTTGCATCTTGTCTATGAGCGATTTCCAAACGCCCCGCGACCGCTTCATCGGCTCGGTCGCGGCACTTCGGGGGTAGTTCTTTTCGCGAAAGATCAGAACTCAGCTCGCCACTGGTCGCGACACTGGAAGGAGGTTGAAAAGACTTACGTGGCCTTGGTCGCAGGTCGGCCCAAACAGCCCGTGTATGACATCCAAGTACCGATTGGTCCAATAGATCATCCAAGGCTTGGGACAGTCCATTCGGTTTCAGTCTCCGGCAAAGCATCGCGATCCGTCGCCAGAGTTGCGCGAGAGCGTGGAGAGAACACGGTCATGGAGGTTGAGCTTTATACCGGAAGACCGCATCAGATCAGGATTCATTTGGCCTCCATTGGTCACCCCCTCGTTGGAGATCCGATGTACGGTCCAAGTGCCAAATTGCTAAACCATGCCGGCTTGCCCAGTGATTTGGGCTACCAACTGCACGCTTGGAGAATGCAACTGAATTGCCCAGCAACCAAAAGGAAGTTGGAACTTGAGGCTCCAATACCAACTGGGCTGGAATAAGAAAGGGGCAATCCATTGCCCCTCAACTACTGGTCACTATTGTCTTCCTGAGAACACGCCCGAGAGAAGTGGACCGAGGCAGTCTTTTGCCTCTGGGCTGTTGGACAAGAGCCCACAAATGCCCTTGCAACTTTCCAACGCTACCTGTCATTACGTTCTATTTTGTATCTACGGGCAGCCCGACAACACGAGGTAGGTCATCTGAGACTGATTCGATTTCAGAGATCCAACTCGCAGTTTTCTCCACTTGTTCTGAGGTAGTCGCCGATCCGTTCGCAACGACGGTAATCTGGCTGCTAAAATCAGTACTTGCATCGGACAATTTTTCGATGTTGCAGGATTGCCATGGCAGATCAAGCAGTCTTCCGCTGGACGAACCGGGCGGAAGTAGTGTAATGAGTTGGTTTTATTGTTAACCAAGTAATACTCCTCTAGGCCATTATTCCTGAGGGCCAGCAGAGCTTTCTTCTCCAGCGGCGTCAGATAACTTGCGGGATTCCTTGGGTTCAAGGCTGGAACCCGAAACTCACATCTACCTTCCTCTACCTTGTCCATTGCGATTGCCCAGGCTGTCACAACTGGCACCGTTGACAGAATCTTCTCCTCTTCGCCCCAAGCCTGAAGAGTCTTCGTATCAGAGATGCCTGAGGACCACTGCTTCTCTCCGCCTGCCCGCGCAGAGTCCACAGAGAGGCAAATCGGACACGCCTTGTCGACGCTGGCTGCAATTGCTTTCTGAGAGGCATCCCGGGAGTACATGCCCAGAAGCGCCGCGATGACCAGGGCTGGGAATGCAAAACCAACCATCAGTATTGTTTGAGTGACATCGGTGTGGTTTCGCCATACTTACAAGAGACAACTAATGGACCAAAGTTTCGAATGCCCCCGCGTCAGGCGTGCCGGATTTACTAGACCCAGAATAAATCGAGTCAAGGCAAAACGTTCAAATAGGCCAATTGGGCGTGTTAGATGCAGTGCACTCTCTGTGTGACCATTATAAGATGCATGCGAGCGTTCTCTCGGTGAATGGTTTTTCCCCATCAATCGCTACCACCGCGCAGGCAATTGTCCTCCGATGTTTGAATCAATTCGTTCATTTAGTCAAATTGAATAGCAAACTTTCGGCCGGAGATACGACCAAAAGCTTGAAGAGGTTCAGGGGGGCACGCTCGGAGTAAAAGCGTTACATGTCTACTCAGGCTCAGAGAGATTACTTGAGTTGCTCCGAAGCTGCTCGATTGATGGGGTGAGTCGGTCGACCGTCCAGCGTTATTGTGAACTGGGGGAGTTGCGAGTGCACAAGACGGTCGGCGGCCACCGCCGGCTGGACGCAGCTGATGTTGCACGGTGGCTAAGCGGGCAGAAGAGCTCAGCCTGCCTTTAGATCACTACCTTACACCTGCGATGTGGGAGGTCGGGGCTCGTAGATCCAAAGGCACAATTCAGTACTCGGACGAGCGCCGCGCAACCTTCAATCTCAAAATGCTTTTGAGAAGCGTAAGTGGAATGATTCAGCGATCCGTGACAAGCATGCATGCAATTGGTGGCACTATGGAAGGGGACTACGCTGAACTTGGCTCTCTTGCCGTTGAAATGGTTCTTCAAGAAACTGGAATGCAAGCTTATCACGTTGGCTCCAGCCTGCCCGCACAGACCATCGTGCAGATTGCCAAGCAAATGGAGGCTAGTCTGATATGGGTTTCCTACTGTCATGTTCAAGATCCGAGTCTTGCCTTGCAGCAAAATCGTTTGCTGTGTGACGAAATGGATCGAACCTATTCTTCAGATCAACGGCCGAAACTGGCTATTGGCGGCAACGCTCTTTCGCCGTCGCTACTCAAAGAAATTCAACACGACTTCTACGGACCGAGCATGGAAGACTTTCGGACATTTGTCTCCGAGTTCTCGTAAATAAGACGGAGCCGCGGTTTTGGAGATCTTCTTGAGTCAACTGAGAAAATGGGAAGTCCGTAGGGCTACTTCTTGACTTTGCTTTTGAGTTTGATGGGCTTTCGCAGGTTCTTGGGAGCTTGCTCAACCTTTTCCGCTACATGAAACCACAGCTGTTCTAGTGCTTTCGACCGAGTCGGCTGCTGTATCGAGAGATCCTTTAACTCACTTCGATCCTCAGAAAGGTCGTACAGCTCCCAAGGCCGACCCTTCACCGAAACCAACTTATCATCGCCCCTACGGATGGCTCGGTTGTTCGAGAATTGGAAGTACAGCCATTCGTGCGGATCGCGCTTCTCGCCCGAAAAAATTGGAAGCAGAGATTTCCCTTGCAAGGGAGTAATTTCGCGACCATCGAACTCAGCTGGGTACTCTGCTTGAGCCGCATCGATGCAAGTCGCCATGAAGTCGATCAGGTGAGCAGGCTGAGATGTGATGCTCCCGGGCTGGGTCTGTAAGCCGGACCAGGAGACGATCATTGGCGAGGAGATACCGCCTTCATGTTGATTCTGCTTGTACCAGCGAAACGGCGTGTTCCCGACATGAGCCCAGCCAACATCGTAGGTCCAATAGGATTTCGGATCCCAAGGCCGAAGCTCCTTTCCTTTAGTTCGTTCGAAAGGACAAGCGCCGTTGTCGCTGCAGAACATGAATAAAGTGTTGTCACGCTGATCGGTTTTTTCGAGGTGCTCTAGCAAACGCCCCACGTTTTGATCGACGCAATCCACCATACCAGCGAAGGCGGACATTCGCTCCGATTCCCACTTTTGCTCTTCGGTGGAAAGTGACTCCCAGGCAGGTATTTCGGGCGGTCGGGGTGACAACACAGCCTTAGGGAGCAGACCCAACTGCTTTTGTTTGGCAAACCTTGCTTCTCGAATGCGATCCCAACCTGTGTCGTAACGCCCTTCGTACTTTTTGAAGTCCTTCTCTTTCACGTGTAGCGGATAGTGCGGCGCATTGTAGGCGATGTACATCAGGAACGGCTTAGTCTCGTCACGTTCCGAAAGAAACTCGATCGCGTAGTCTGTCATTACATCCGTGGTGTAAAAGTCATCCCCAGCGACCTTGTAGGGCTTGCCATCGAGTCGGAAGGTATCATCACCTGTAAAGAAGTTTGTAGCGCCGCTTAAATGTCCGAAATAGCGATCGAATCCGTGATCTGTCGGCTGACCGTCTAGGTGCCATTTGCCAGCCATGAATGCCTCGTACCCGGCCGGCTTGAGAGCCTCTGCAAGCGTCACACCTCGGTTCATCTTTTGGTTGCCCGCTTGGAACATATAAAGTCCCGTCAGCAGGCAGATTCTCGAGGAATGGCATTTTGCTGTGTTGTAGAACTGATTGAAGCGGAGGCCGCCTTCTGCCAAACGGTCCAAGTTGGGCGTTTCAATCTCGGAGCCATAGCATCCAAGGTCTGAGAATCCTAAATCGTCGACCATGATCAGGACAATGTTGGGGCGCTTGCCAGTTGACGCCGAATTGGCCTCCGATGGTGCTGCAGTTCGCGCAATTTTCCAGGGGCACACGGTTGCTAGGATCAACCCGAAGACAAACGGGTTGAACTTGCACTGACTTGTGTAACTGAACATGATACTGTACTCGAGTTTGAAGCGTTGGTTTTCGGGGTGCGTGAATGCAGTCCCTACTTGATCGGAACTGCTCTCATCGTGTAATGCGCTTGAGCGGGAAAGAGTTTCGTTTCTGACTTGCCAATGGCTGGAATATTGATTTCGTAAACGTAGCCTTCTCGAAGTTCGTCAGACAGCTGAAGAGATAAACTGTAGAGATTTTTTGAGACTTGGGTTTTCGCAACCTTTTCAAGCTTCTCATCTTGGTCGTTTCCACCGTAGGCAGGAGTCGAGATACGGCGATAAGATCGAATCAGAAATTTTGCCTTTTCCGCCTTTTGCCGTTCTATTGGTTGTGTGAAATCGATATCAAATCCAGTTGCGTTTGCGCGAACTTCCGCGATTCCAAGCGGCAACTCACCACTCGGACGCAAGCGTACGATCGAACCTGTGTTCTGTCCGCCTCCCCAGCCACTGTCTTGCAAGTTGCCAACGTAGATGTCTCCGTCTGGGGCGATTTCACACACGATCGGACCCTCGAAAGTCTTCGATGGATCAAGCCCAGGCAGACTGAAATTGTAGGCAGCCCCCTGGTATTGTCCTGCTACTTTCTGCAGGCTCATGCGTATCAAACTCCGGCCATTCATTTCGCAGCCCAATAAATGGCCCTCGAAGGCCCCAAATCGATTGGGCTCGACGCTCGACTTAGGCGTCTCGAGCCAGCAAATACCGTTTACACTTCGTGTCCATGGGTGCGGGAGCTCAATCGCCGGCGATTCGAACGTCGGGGAGAAGCCATTCTTATTTTCGAGCTTATTGATGAATCCGTATCGTTTGCCACGCTGGATGTGATTGAGTTCATTGAAGGGGTTATAGTTACCTTGGTTGTCCGTGGCGAAAAGTTGTCCATCTTGCCGGCGGGCAAGGCCCATCGGAAACCGAAGTCCAGCGGCGAGAGAAACAATAGTGAACTCTCGCGAAGGCTCGGGGATATTCGTTGTTCGAGGCAATCGATCCGACGGCAAGAGCATCAGAGCATGGCCGCGCCATTTTGCTGCGGCTTCGGTTCGCTCGTCCTGCTGGCAAGGTAGTACCACGTAATAGCATCCTGATGCATCTCGCTCCAGCCCTACTGCCCAGTCGTGGTAGTCCGCTGTATAGCCCCAGCCATCCGCTACGATGTGGCTGTTCCAGGTTAGCATGTTTTCCCTCTTTCGATCCCTGCTTTGCGAAAGTCGAATCAAAGCAAACTTACTTAGCGCGTCTACACTCCCGTCCTCGTTAACTTGCAAGCCGTAAGGAGTGGGCAGTGTGTCGCTGATCTGCTCGTAGCGATCCTCAAGTCCGTCGCCATCGTCGTCG
>PKCQ01000675.1 GCA_002862265.1 Planctomycetaceae bacterium
ACGTCGCCGCCCCGCCCACGAAAACTGCCAAAGATTCCGCTCCGGAATCCCTTGACGCGCGATGCGTTCAAAAAAGTCAAAGTCGATGATATTCAGTCGACCTTGTGGCAAGATCAACCAACGATCGTAAGCGCCACGCCAGGTTGGTGCGTCCATCCCGCTACCTGGCGTATTAGTACTAACAAGGAACGGCATCCGGTGGCAGTCGCCACAGACATTCGGTCGCGGATCCCCCTGATAATCACCTTCGATGTGGAACAGGTTGTATCCCATTTGGGCACGTTCGGACAATTCGTTGGTGTATGACCGTCTCTGTGCAGGAGGGTAGAGCACGCTGAGCAAGAAAGTCGCCATGTCATCCCGTTCTCTGGCCGTCAAAGCTCCTTCCTTATCCTCGTCGTTCCTCTCCTTTGCCCCTACCGACATCATGGTGGATGCTAGACCACCGTCGATTAAATGCCGCGTAGTGGTCTCCGGTCTCGCGACATCCGAGTTAGGCTCATCACTGCCGTAAATGTTGCCACTGTTGTTGCCGCCATAAGGATCGCCGGGAATGCCGTCCCAATGGAAGGGGGCTGTGTCTCGCAGCCCCCGAATCGGCATGGTGGAACGCGGCATGATCTGACTGCCTCCAGTCACCACTGGTGTTTTCAGCACCCACAACAATTGATCTGTGTGGCCATCTGGATGGCAGCTTGCACAAGAGAAAGTCCGAGTCGTGGAAGCAGCTGCAGTGTTGAAGGCGATTCTTCCCCGTTTGACCGCAGGCAATGTTGGATCTTCCAGAGCTACCGTGTGAGTCAGCTGTGGTTCAGCGACATTGGTTAAATCGAGTTGGCTGATCGAATTATCAACTGCGTTGTGGACCCAGGCCTTGTCGAGTTCACCGTCCTCGTCATGAACAAGTGATATGCCACGTGGCACAGCGCCCACCTCGACTCTGCCCAAGATCTTGCCACTTTCCGCATCCACTGTGAACACCATGTCGGAACCCGCCGCCGAGCAGACCAGAACTTTGTCGTCTGAGCTGACTTCAATCGCAAAGGGAGTCGCTAGGGCTTCGCCTTCGGCTGGATGCATCGGCGGCAAAGGCTCAAGCTCGATGAACTGTGGCTTCTGAGCTTTACCATCGACAAAATCGACTTGTGTGATCCGATTCAAGAACGCTCGATTCTCAAGTTCAGCCAAACCATGCTTCTTCGTCCCAGATCTCCCATTTGCATCGTTACGAGCGTCGGTCTGGGAAATAAAGACTCGCCCCTTTGAATCAACAGCGAGCCCGTACAGCAGTGTCCCCAACGTATCGACCGTCTCAATCAACTTGTCGGTCTCAGTATCAAATACGAACAAATCCCGATCGGGAACTTTTGGATGTTTCACAACATCAACAACGTGACCAACCGAAAGAACATTGTTGACGGCAATGGAATGTTGATAAGCGTCAAAGGTCTCGATCCCTTCATCCAACTCGCCTGTACCGCCGGAGAGTTGTGTTTTGTTGTTCGACTCAAACGGAACCACATACAACTTGCCATTTCGAACTCGGATCGCTCGAGGATCTTGAGCGGGAATATTGAGTCGCCGCACAACTTTGCGACTGGCTACATCAACGACCGCAATCTTGTTCTCAGAAGACAAACAAACGTAGGCCTTCTCATCACTGGCAAATGCGATCCCCACCGGTTCATCAAAACGGGTAGACTTGCTGCGAGCGTCGATTTCCTGAACGGTTGCGATAACCTGAAAGTGCGTCTTACTCTTCGAATCTGTATCGATCACACTGACCGAGTCAGATATGTGATTCGCGACCCACAACTCTTTTCCATCAGGACGCAGAGCCAAGCTGACTGGATCTACACCGACATGAATCCGACGCGTAACCTGCTGTGACTTCGCGTCGATCACATCCACCGTGTCTGCTGGAGTATTGACCACGAAGACTTGTGAGCCGAGCGCCAAGATCGGAGAGGCGTGAGGACTTAGAAAGGTCGGATGCCCCACCTTTGGCAAGCTCTTCACAGGCTGCGGTGCTGACGAGCCGGCATTGTCATTTGCCGAAGCAATGGAGATACAGGCGCAAATTAGAACCATAGGAAAAAAAACAGTCACGAAGACACAGGAACACTTCATCGTCAAAAATCCGTTCCGTCAGGCGGGCCAGAGGGAAAGAGGGAGAGAAAACGGGAGGTAGACAAGCAAAGCCTCGACAGGATATGGCAATTTACAACTGCAAGTTACCATCACGCCCCACGAAGCAGGATAAGCATCTCGCTTGTCATGAAAGAACGAGACGCCGCCCACAGTAGTGCAAAACTTTCCTTTACGCACCGTCCAAGCGAACGACAGTCAGAATCGCGCGATGGTCAGACGCAATCGCCTCATTGAGCACTTGTGTCTGCTCAAATACCCATCGGTGAGATTTGTTACCAAGAATGAAGTCGATTTGCTTCGTAGGATTACTGACGGGAATGGTTGGCAGCGGCTTGTCGTTTGCCAGAGTCCAACTTGCGCAGAGCAATTCCAACGCCTTGGAGCCAACCACAGTATTCAGATCACCGGCCAACAGTTGCGGCATTTCCGTGTCCATCGCCATCTCAACCAGTACCTTCGCCGACTGCTCACGTTCCTCAGCTTCGCGACGATGATCCCAATGGGTGGAGGTAAACAGTAGCGGACTCTTCCATTCAGGAACTTGAACTTTCAGAGTCAAAGCTCCTCGCTGCTCCCCTTTCTTCACGTTTGGCAAGTGCCGATTCTGACTCTCCTGTATAGGAAACCTGGAGAGAACCGCATTGCCGTAGTCGCCACCGCCAAAGGAAATATTCTTACCAAAAATGAAATGCATCTTCGTTAGCTTGGCCAGTTCTGCTGCTTGATCAACACCTTGGCTGCGACTGACTTTCTTGTCGACCTCCTGCAAGGCAACCAAATCGGCCTTTGAGTCAAGAATCAACTTGGCGATGCGTTCCAAATCGAGTTTGCCGTCCGTACCCTCGCCGTGATGAATGTTGTAGCTGAGCACACGCAGGGTTCGAGTTTCTTCCTGCGCGAACAAGGAGCCCGACAGAGCAGTCAGGACGCCAAGAAAAGCGAAACTCAAGTGCCGAACGAAACTTCGTTTTGAACTCATATTCCAAATCACAATCTTCTTTCCTTGGTACAACGACAAGACAGCATCATTGTATAAAGGAATCCTCCTAGATACTGGATCGGCGAGCTCGATCGGTTCAAAATATCGAATACCGCTGCCTTTTCACTGGAGCCACAATGCTAATACGGAAACTTCCCTGCTTTGTTATCGCCCTCACATTCTGCGTCAGCCCAGCTTTGGCACAGAAGCAGTCGAACAAAAAGAAGAAACCAGCACCGTTTCAGTGGGTGAATCCTGCGAAGCCCAATATCCCAGGACTTAAGCACGCTACCTTTCGCAGCCGCTCGATGGATCTCGATGTCGGCTTCTTCATCTATCTGCCGCCTGGCTACGAAACGCCAATTAACGCAGAGAAGAAGTACCCGGTCGTTTACTATCTACACGGTGGCCGTCCTGGCAGCGAAAAGAAAAGCATCTCACTCGCCGCCTTCGTGCACCGAGCCACCCAAAGCAAGCAGATCGATCCCACCATCTATGTGTTTATCAACGGCGGACCGGTAAGTCATTACAACTATCCGCAGAAGAAGAACGCGATGGGAGAAGATGTCTTCATCAAGGAGTTGATTCCTCATGTCGATGGAACCTATCGCACGATTGCCGATCGCAGTGGACGCGGCATCGAGGGCTTCTCACAAGGCGGACGCGGTACGATGCGGATCATCATGAAGCATCCGAACTTATTTTGCTCGGCCGCACCGGGTGGCGGTGGCTATGCGACGGAGAAACGCATCTCGGAAGAAGGTGGTCGTGAGAGTGATTCTCTGATTTTCGCAGAAGGCTACAACACTTGGGACTTGGCTCGATCCTATTCAGCTACGCTGGGAGATGACAATGCGGCCAATTTTCGCCTACTTGTCTTCGTTGGCGACAAAGGCTTCAACTATGAGAACAATTTGGAATTCATGAGCTTTCTTGAAACGGAAGGAATTCCCTTCGAGCGACTTGTGGTGCCGAACGCGCCTCACAGCGCCAAGATCATTTACGAAAAACGCTCCAAGGATATCTTGGACTTCCACCAGAAGAATTTTCGTGCCGCCACGAAGAACTAGGCCAAACTCTGTCGTTAAATGCTGGGCCGCTTCGCAATAGGTGAGTCGTATCGCAATAAGGCGTCGGCCAAGCCTTCGGGTTGTTCCGTTCGTGGGCGTGACGACCAAGAATCGACCTGCGACCAGCACCAAAAACGAACAGGGCATTAGGCCTTGGGCCCCTAAACGATGCGAATGAAGTGCAACTACGACATCGGTCTCGATTATCGCATAATCAGGAAATAGCCATCGAGCTATCACTGTTGGCTATTCCAAACGCAGGATCTTTTCCATCTTGCGGCCTTTGGCGAGTTCGTCGATCAATTTGTCCAGGTAGCGACACTGTTTCGTTAGTGGAGTGGTGATCTCTTCTATGCGATAACCGCAAATCGTACCCGTTATGAGACCGGCATTCGGGTTCAATGTTGCTTTGTCGAAAAATTCCTCAAAGGTCGTTTCGCTCTTGGCCAAGCGTTTGATTTCTTTGGCGTCGTAGCCAGTCAGCCAAGTCATGACTTCGTGAAGCTCTTTGACCGTTCTGCCTTTCTTTTCGACTTTGGCCACGTAGTGTGGGTAAACAGAAGCAAAGGTCATGGTGCGAATGCGTTCGTCGTGTTCTTTGGTCGTCGTCATTAAAATTCAATTGTCAAGCCAATTCAGAGCTACTCTGCAGGTCAGAATACATATGAAAACGTAGCCCGCCAAGTTGAGCTACGTAATTAGACTCGAGTGAACCGACCATGTACTCTCGTCGCCCTCTCGTAGCCGAAAGGGCTTATGAACGACGAATGGGCGCTGCGAGCTTGATCTTTCTCATAAAAGCCACATGAACCACGAAGGGCAGGAAGCTTGAAGCTAAAATCTGTCCTTCCTTCGTGCTCTCCGCGTCCTTTGTGGTTTCACTCTTCTACTATTCGCTTTAAAGTCGAATGAATAAGACGCTCAGATACTCAACAAAACGCTTGCAAGGCTAAGTCGAAAGTGTTCACGTGGCCTTCAAGCATTGTCGCCATCGTGGGGATAACCACCATGAACGGCAAACACCAAGTCGCTGTTGTGTACCGCGGGCCATCGTTTCCAGTCCATTGTTTCGAACTCTGAAACCATTGCCTCGGACGGTCGCAGATGCAACAAGTCTATGAGCAGGAGTTGTTTTTGATGAGCCTGTATCGTTAACTCGGAATCCTTCACCACGATTTCGTCGAGAAAGAACATCTGCGCAACCGCTTTCCTCTCAATCGTCGTTTCCGCGCGGACGGCGAGGCGATGGCCGGATCCTCATGATGACGGCAAGATAAACTGTTGAAGCGAGTCGACTCCATGCATAGTCAAACCACTACCACTCGCCATTCGTAGCAAACGGTCAGGGCAAACTTGCCGTGGATAGTCTCGCTCCTCGGCTGTCATCGCCCCAAGAAATGCAACCCGCTTTCTCTCTGCAGACAAGGTAAATCCAGTAAGCCCGTCGTGGTCTAGAGGAGTCCAACGCCCAAAGAGGGGACGAGGCCCAAAGCCTCGCTTGCGTTTGAGGTATTCGAAGTGCTTCCGCAATCCGATGCTTATGGTTTGTCCCTTGTCCAAGACTCAATGTTGCCGGCAAAACTCGCGGAGGCAGTACTGTACGACTCCACATTCAAGTTTTTTAGCAGCAATGTTGCGACGAATGCAGCTTGACATACGAGAAGCTCTTCTCACGTTCGTTGAAGATTCGAGTTTGAAGTTCTTGCACAGGTGCCGGACACGCATGCAGCACAATCTGCAAGCATACCCAACCCTTGTCGTCTGTTCCGTGAAATGGCGGTGGTAAGCGATCCACCGACCAAACCGAACCGAGGAGGGACAATTTAGTTAGGTATATATCGGATGCGTTTCCGATATATGCTTCTTAATTTCACATTTCCTTGGACTGTCAGTCACGTCATTTTAGCTATCGAGCGCAAAGTCTTCCTCAAATCTCCCTCGTCAGTTCTGCCCATCTGCTCGTATTAGCGGTCTTCCGTCGAAACGAACTCGTATTGGATCTCTTCGGGACTAGCCGATTACTCGGATGATACATGTGGCCCCAATAAATCTCCTGATTGGTATAAGTGCGGTGCAAATATAACTAGCCAAAAGAAAGCACCGTGAAGCCGATCCCAAACGGTTGTGCTTTGGGTTTACCAACGAAAGCTGGACAAATCCGAAAAGCACCTACAGAACCATTTTTAGCACCAGAGCTGAACCCCCCAACCGCAGCTGCAAATTGAACGTGCAATCGCCAAAGCAACTTAAGCGACGGCGACAAATAAGAAACGGATCGACATGATGAACGACTTGCTTGGGTGGTAGGTATGCGAAATCGCTCCATCAAATTACCACACGCGCTCAAGCAGTTACAAAGGGAATCGTCAGCAGGCACACGAGCAACGAGCTTAGGCAGCCCAGATCTCGATTTCTACCGGTACTTCATGCCCGTCCACGCAGCGCGTAAAATGTTGCCGCGCATCAACAAATTGCTTGACAACTTGGAGTGAAAATCATGAGGATCGACAGCCATCACCACTTTTGGAATTACTCCGCCGAGGAATACAGCTGGATCGGTGAAGGCATGGAGGTGTTGGGGCGTGACTTCGGGCCTCGAGATCTTCTGCTGGAGATCGAACCAGCAGGCATCGACGCGGTAATTTCCGTTCAGGCACGGCAATCGGTCGAAGAAACACGATGGCTGCTTGAAATCGCTAACGACAATGCAATGATTCCTGCCGTGGTAGGTTGGCTTCCCCTGGCAGACCCCAGCGTGGAGCCTGAAATTGAAAAGTGGTCTCAGCACGCCAAGCTCAAATCGCTTCGACACGTGGTACAGGATGAGCCCGATGATGCTTTCATTTTAGGTGCTGACTTCAATCGAGGTGTCAGTATGCTGCAAAAGTACAGCCTCGTCTATGACATTTTGATTTTTGGCAAACACCTGACGAACACGATTACCTTCGTCGATCAACATCCGAACCAAGCATTCGTTCTCGATCATATCGCCAAGCCGACAATTGTTGCGGGCGAATTTGACGAGTCATGGAAAGCCGGCCTGCAGGAACTGGCTCGTCGCGAGAATGTTACCTGCAAGTTCTCCGGAGTCGTCACCGAGGTGCGTGATGGAGACTGGAGCACCGAGACGATCAGGCCCTACTGGGACGTTGCCTTAGAGGCCTTTGGTAGCAAGCGATTGATGTACGGTAGCGACTGGCCAGTCTGCTTACTGAAGAGCGGCTACGGACGCTGGATAGGTGCGGTGAAGGAACTCAGCAACACGCTGACTAGCTCCGAACAGGAAGATTTCTGGGGCAACAACGCGGCCGCTGCCTATCGAATCGAACTTTGAGTGGGGCTCAATTCTCCATGGTCCGATAATGAGCGAAGCGCTGTAACGGCAACGGCAACCAGAGTTCCTTCGCCCCAACCGTTCACAAATTCACCAAGACCAATCATGCCCCTACAAAACGTCTCGCTAGGAAACAGTGGGCTAAAAGTACCACCGCTGTTCTTCGGTGCAACCAGCCTTGGAAATCTCTTTCGTCAGGTTGAAGACAAAGAGAAGGCTGCAATCGTCGAAGCTTGGGTAAACTCCAGACTTGCGCCATTCGTTGTGGACTCGGCTGGAAAATATGGCGCCGGACTTTCGCTACAGGTGATCGGGCGAGAACTCGACCGATTACGAATACCGGCCGATCAGGCAATCATCAGCAACAAGCTCGGCTGGCGAAGGATACCACTTGAGGGCCCAGAGCCCACATTTGAACCCGGAGCCTGGTTTGGCCTCGAGCACGATGCGGTACAAGACATCAGCTACGACGGCATTCTACGCTGCTGGCAGGAAGGCAACGAGCTACTTGGACGCGAGGCACAAGTCGTTTCCGTCCATGATCCAGATGAGTATCTTGATGCTGCACGAAACGATCACGAGCGCGAGCAACGCCTTGATGACCTTATCGCAGCCTACCAAGCACTCTCGGAACTCAAGGAGCAGGGCAGGGTAGCTGCAGTAGGAGTGGGAGCAAAAAATTGGAGAGCGATCGAAACCTTGGATCCCTACTGCTCCTTTGATTGGGTAATGCTCGCCAATAGCTTTACGATCATGAGACACCCCAAGGAGCTTGCTGATTTCATGCGGCATCTTGCGGCTAAGAATGTGGCCATTATCAACTCCGCTCTTTTCCAAGGCGGCTTTCTCCTCGGCGGAGAATACTTTGACTACCGAAAGATTGATTTGACCAACGCAGAGGATCTTCGGCGTCTCAACTGGCGGGACAGATTCCATCAGCTTTGCATGGAATTCGAGGTCTCGGCTTTTGATGTTGGAGTCGGGTTTGGCAAAGCTCATCCAGCCGTTACGGCGGTCGCCCTAAGTTCTAGCCGGGCGGATCGAGTGGAAAGCCATATCAACGCATTGCAGACAGCGGTTCCAGTCGAACTCTGGTCACGTATGCGACAAGCTGAACTTATCGACGATCATATCGACTTTCTACCTTAGCACAATGCAATGGAAAACCCAATCGAGAATCGCTCCCAATTGGCTTTGAACTAATACAAGCACGACCCGCTATCGAGTTAGTCCTTCTCTCAGCGTTTTCATTCTTTTTGAGCCCGGCCATCCCGCATACATGCAGGGCTATCAGACGTTGGTGGCTTCTCTCGCCAGAGCAGATCAAATAGAAGCGGCACCTGAGGCATGTAAGCCCGAAGGTCTACCAGCGCAGAATGCAAAGGAGCT